>NZ_CAOLGM010000013.1:0-53521 GCF_948475835.1 uncultured Escherichia sp.
ATAATATTAAACATTTTTAACGTAAACATTAAGAATATTCATCTTGTTATCTGTCTGTATTTTAACCAGAATTAAATCAGTATTAGATGCCGTATGAATATCTCGAAATGTTGCTGTGTATCACATACAAATTATCACCGCAGGACCATAGTATTTACATAAGGTTTGTCCCCCGGAGGTAGTCATCGCAGCAATCGAGTAAATTAGCTTCACCACGGTATATTGTTTCCGTAGAATACCCATAATTATAAGAGAGGTTGTTATGATTGAACGTGAACTGGGGAACTGGAAAGACTTTATCGAAGTTATGCTTCGTAAGTAATTCCCGAGACAAAGTATAAACAGCAAGAACCCGCTGAGCAGGTTCTTAATCGGAAAGTTGAAAAAGGCGACACATTGGCATGTCGCCTTTTTTATTGCTTATTCCGGGCGCGGCTTCAGCGGGAAGCGGCGGCGCACCAGCACAAAGAACAGCGGCACGAAGTAAATAGCCAGAATAGTGGCCGAAATCATCCCGCCCATTACGCCAGTACCCACCGCATGCTGACCACCGGAACCGGCACCCGTGCTGGTTGCCATTGGCAATACGCCGAAGATAAATGCCAGCGAGGTCATCAGAATCGGGCGTAAACGCTGACGGCAGGCGTGGAGCGTCGCTTCAAACAGGTCGTGGCCTTTTTGGTTCATCTCGTTAGCAAACTCGACGATCAGGATGGCGTTTTTCGCCGATAAACCAATGACCGTTAACAGGCCCACCTGGAAGTAAACGTCGTTTTCCAGCCCGCGCATCCAGGTTGCCAGCAGCGCGCCGATAACCCCCAGCGGCACGACCAGCATTACCGAGAACGGTACCGACCAGCTTTCATACAATGCCGCCAGACACAGGAATACTACCAGCAAGGAAATGGCGTACAGCGCCGGAGCCTGCGCGCCGGAAAGCCGCTCCTGATACGACATCGCCGTCCACTCCAGACCAAAGCCGTTTGGCAACTGCTTCACTAACGATTCCATAATATCCATCGCCGTACCGGTACTGACCCCCGGTGCGGCTTCCCCAACAATCTCAACCGCAGAATAACCGTTATAGCGTTCCAGACGCGGCGAGCCTGTCTCCCAGCGTGAGGTCGCGAAAGCAGAGAAGGGCACCATGCCGCCATCTTTATTTCGGACATACCAGAGATTAATGTCATCTGGCAGCATGCGATACGGCGCAGCTGCCTGCACATAGACTTTCTTCACGCGACCGCGATCCATAAAGTCATTCACATAGCTCGAACCCCAGGCGGTTTGCAGTGTGTCGTTAATATCGTCGATAGCAACGCCCAGCGCCTGAGCTTTACGCTGGTCGATATCAATCTGCAACTGCGGACTGTCATCGAGGCCGTTATGGCGCACACGGGTTAGCTCCGGGTTTTCCGCCGCCAGCGCCAGCAACTGGTTACGTGCTGCCATCAGCGCATCGTGACCTGCTCCAGCGTGGTCCTGCAACTCCATATCAAAACCTGCAGAACTACCAAGACCGCTAATTGCTGGCGGGCTGCTGGCGATAACGCGAGCTTCTTTAATCTTGTTAAACGCCTTCGTTGCACGCTCGATAATGGCAAATGAGGTGCCGGTCTTACTGTCGCGTTCGCTCCAGTCTTTCAGGCGGATAAACATTCGCGCCACGTTTTGCCCGTTACCCCCGGGGCCAGAACCAACAGTGGCAAACACCGACATGATGTTGTCTTTTTCATGGGTGAAGTAATATTTCTCGATTTGCTCAACGACTTTCAGGGTCTGTTGTTGGGTTGAACCGCTGGGCAATTGTACCGAGGTAGTAAACATGCCACGGTCTTCCAGCGGTAAGAACGACGTCGGCAAACGCAGGAACAGGAACACCATGCCGCCAAGCAGCAGGACATAAATCACAATCCAGCGCAGGCTACGGTGGAGAATTTTCGCCACCCCTTTTTCGTAGCGTTCGGCGTTGCGGTTAAACATCTGGTTAAACCAGGCAAAAAAGCCTTTTTGCCCGTGATGCTCACCTTTTTTCAGTGGCTTAAGTAGTGTGGCACACAGAGCCGGAGTGAGGATCATCGCTACCAGTACTGACAGCACCATCGCCGCAACAATGGTAATAGAGAACTGGCGATAGATGGCACCGGTGGTGCCGCCGAAGAAGGCCATTGGTACAAATACCGCCGAAAGAACCATCGCAATCCCGACCAGTGCCCCCTGGATCTGCCCCATCGATTTACGTGTGGCTTCGCGAGGAGTGAGTCCTTCCTCACTCATAATACGTTCGACGTTTTCCACCACCACGATTGCGTCATCCACCAGCAGACCGATCGCCAGCACCATCGCGAACATGGTTAAGGTGTTGACGCTGTAACCGAAGGCGTAAAGTACGGAGAAGGTTCCCATCAACACCACCGGCACGGCGATAGTGGGTATCAGCGTGGCGCGGAAGTTTTGCAGGAACAGATACATAACGAGGAAAACCAGAGCGATAGCTTCCAGCAGCGTTTTCACCACGTCTTCAATGGAGGCTTTAACAAACGAGGTGGTTTCATACGCCACCTTGTATTCCAGTCCGTGCGGGAAATACTGCGCCAGCTCGTCGAGACGATTGAGCACCAGCTCCGCTGTCGCCATTTCGTTTGCGCCGGAGGCCAGTTTTACCCCCAGCCCGGAGGCTGGCTTACCATTGAAGCGGCTAAGATAATCGTATTTCTCCGCCCCCATTTCGACGGTGGCGACATCGCCCAGCCTTACCTCTGAGCCGTCTTGATTCACCCTCAAGGTGATATCGCGGAACTGTTCTGGTGTTTGCAGCAGTGACTGGGCGTTAATGGTGGCGTTGAGCGCCTGCTTATCGACGGAAGGTGTACCACCAAGTTGCCCAACCGCAATCTGCGCGTTCTGTGACTCAATGGCATCAGTGACATCTTTAGCCGTCATCTGGAAACTGTTGAGTTTCGCCGGGTCCAGCCAGATACGCATGGAATATTGCGAACCATAGGCATCGATATCCCCGACGCCATTCACGCGGCTTAACGGGTCCTGAATATTACTGGCAACATAATCGGCAATATCCTGTTTATCCATCGAACCATCGGTAGAGACGAAAGCAATGGTCAGAATATTGGTATCGCCGGTTTTACGCACCGTCACGCCCTGATTTTGCACCGCCTGCGGTAACTTTCGCATGGCTGATTGCAGCTGGTTTTGTACTTGCTGCACGGCTTCGTCCGGATCGGTGCCTGCTTTAAAACTTAAAGTGACAGATGCCTGACCGGTGCCACTGCTCTGAGATGACATATACATGAGATTATCGAGGCCGGTCATATTTTGCTCGATAACCTGGGTCACGGTGTTTTCCAGCGTCTGGGCCGATGCGCCGGGATAGTTAGCGGTCACTCGCACATTCGGTGGCGCGAGATCGGGGTATTGTTCAACGGGCAATGAAAAAATCGCCAGGGTCCCTGTCAGACACAACAGGATTGCCAGCACCCAGGCAAAAATGGGGCGATCAATAAAGAAATTCGCCATTAAAAGAGGACCTCGTGTTTCTGCGTATCGTTGTAGGCTTGACTTGCTTCACTGTAGCGGCAAGGTACGAGCCAATCGTGGAGAAAAAAAGGAGTTAATGTAAATTATCATGCCCTTTTATACTGAACCTTAAGTGCAAGTATTCTTTGGTCAGTAGGAGGCATTACATCAACTGACTTTCCTCACCCTCCGCAGAGCGAAAGCTAATACTCACTAACGTGCCGCCGCCGGAAGGTTGTGAAAAAGTCAGCGTCCCACCCAGCCGTTCCGCGCGTTCGCGCATGATATTCAGACCATAATGACCTTCGGGTTCTTTCGGTTCACCGATACCAATCCCGTTATCACGGATATAAACCGTGTGATTGCCGTCCGGCGCGGTGACGCAACTGACGGCGATTTCGCTGGCGTTGGCGTGCTTCATCGCATTCAGCACCGCTTCGCGAATAATTTGCAACAAATGCACCTGCATTTGCGCATCCAGCGCCAGGGTTGGCAGACGGCAGTCGAGGGTCAGTTTGGCGCTGGTTTGATTTTGTAACGTATCCAGCATTTCCCTCAACGCGGAGGGGAGATCCGCCTGCTGCAGCGTCAGGCGGAAAGTAGTCAACAGCTCGCGTAACTGCCGATAAGCATCATTCAACGCCTGGGAAAAATCGGCCATGATACTTTGTGCGGTGGCGTTATCTTCCGGTATCGAACGCTTCAGTAACGTCAACTGGATACGTAAGTAAGAAAGTACCTGAGCCAGCGAGTCGTGCAATTCGCGGGCGATGGTTGCACGTTCTTCCATCAACAATAACTGCTGAAAATGCTTCTGCGCCTGATTAAAGTACAAACCGCGTCCCAGCATCGATGAAACACTGTTAAGCAGCGGTTCTGATGATGAAACGTGACTATTTTGCCAGTGCAGTTCGCCGTAAACCGTCTCTTGCATTGTCACCGGTAAAATCTGCATCGGCAATTCCGGGTTTGGTTGCCCTTCGCTAATCCGCCAGTTTTCACCGACATTTAACTCCAGATATTCAGCCGCTTCATTGTCGCGAACAATCTGCAAAATATGGCGGAAACAATGCACATCAATCTGGCTGGTGTTCAGCGCCTGGGAACATTGATACAACACCTCCAGACGACGCTTGGCCTCGTGGAGATCGCGGGTCTTTTCTTCTACTGACGCCTCCAGCGAAAGGTACAATTTATGCAGCTCGCTCGACATCTGGTTAAAGGTTTTTGCAAGCAGACCAAGCTCATTCGGCAGACTGGTATCCAGCGGCGGCGAGTCGAACTGCCCGTGTTCAATACGTTGACTGGCGGTAACCAGCTGATTCAGCGGGGCAACCACCTGATGGCGTATACGGCGCAAAGTAAAAAAGACCAGCGTGAAAATACCGATACCGCCAGCCAGGGAAATCGCCACCACCAGCAGCATTTTGCGTTCAGCGTAGTGCTGTAAAGCCAGCACGAACAGGTCTATCTGATTAACATAATTATTAATATTGGCCTGATACCACGGCAAATCGCCCTTGCTGAGCCGATTATTCATCTCCAGCCAGTTGGCATTCAGATGCGCATAGCGAGTTTTTACTGCTTCTGGCACATACCAGACGTTGAGATTGGTTAATACCGGTGAATGCAGTGCCTGCTGAAACAACTGGCGATGTGCATTGAGTTGTGGACTGCCACTTTGCAAGTCGTAGCCCAGGCGGTAACTCTGCATACGTAGCGATCCGGCAATATTGATAGCCTCAGCGTCGCGCAAACTGCTCGCCAGAGTTAGCAGAGCGATACCCGTGGAAAGAATCGACAGCAGCACAATGTAAAAAAAGGCCCGGGCCAGACTGGCCGAGACGGGTCGTTTAACAATCACACGCGTCTTCTCCACAAAAAATCATTAATGTTCCAGTTAGCTGAAACACAATTTAGTCAGTGATGGGATTATTTGATCTGCCACAGTTTATAGCGAAATAGTTACTTATTCTGGGCACATGAACATTGCCGATTCCCCTGTAAGTCGGGTAATAACAACACTCATATAAAGAATAAGGTTTTTACAACCAAAAAAGAAGGTCGTTATGAATCGTTTTATTATGGCCAACAGTCAGCAATGTCTGGGTTGTCATGCTTGTGAAATCGCCTGTGTCATGGCTCACAATGATGAGCAACATGTCCTGAGCCAACACCATTTTCATCCCCGAATTACGGTTATCAAACATCAACAGCAACGTAGTGCAGTGACCTGTCACCATTGTGAAGATGCGCCCTGCGCCCGTAGCTGCCCTAATGGCGCAATCAGCCACGTTGATGACAGCATTCAGGTCAATCAGCAAAAGTGTATTGGCTGTAAATCCTGCGTGGTGGCCTGTCCTTTTGGTACGATGCAAATCGTCCTGACACCCGTCGCGGCAGGAAAAGTAAAAGCCACGGCGCATAAATGCGACCTTTGTGCGGGGCGCGAAAACGGTCCTGCCTGTGTTGAGAATTGCCCGGCGGACGCGCTGCAACTGGTCACTGACGTCGCACTCTCCGGCATGGCGAAATCCCGCCGCTTGCGCACCGCGCGTCAGGAACATCAACCGTGGCATGCCAGTACCGCGGCGCAAGAAATGCCGGTAATGAGTAAAGTCGAACAAATGCAGGCAACGCCCGCGCGTGGCGAGCCGGATAAACTGGCGATTGAAGCGCGCAAAACCGGTTTTGATGAAATTTATCTGCCATTTCGCGCCGACCAGGCACAACGGGAAGCCTCGCGCTGCCTTAAGTGCGGCGAGCACAGCGTTTGTGAATGGACCTGCCCGCTGCATAACCATATTCCGCAGTGGATTGAACTGGTGAAAGCCGGAAACATCGACGCCGCCGTCGAGCTTTCTCACCAGACCAACACCCTGCCGGAAATTACCGGACGCGTTTGTCCGCAAGACCGTTTGTGTGAAGGTGCCTGTACTATTCGCGATGAGCACGGTGCTGTAACTATCGGCAACATTGAACGCTATATTTCAGATCAGGCGTTGGCGAAAGGTTGGCGTCCTGACTTAAGTCATGTCACCAAAGTGGACAAGCGGGTGGCGATTATCGGGGCAGGCCCGGCAGGGCTGGCCTGTGCGGATGTTCTGACCCGCAATGGCGTGGCGGTGACGGTGTACGATCGCCATCCAGAAATTGGTGGCTTGCTCACTTTCGGCATTCCTTCTTTCAAACTGGATAAATCCCTGCTGGCACGCCGTCGGGAAATCTTCAGCGCGATGGGGATTCACTTCGAACTCAATTGTGAAGTGGGTAAAGATGTCTCTTTGGATTCGCTTTTGGAACAATACGACGCGGTCTTCGTTGGCGTAGGCACTTACCGTTCCATGAAAGCGGGTTTACCCAATGAAGATGCGCCGGGCGTTTATGACGCGCTGCCGTTCCTCATTGCCAACACTAAACAGGTGATGGGGCTCGAAGAGCTACCGGAAGAGCCGTTTATCAATACCGCCGGACTTAACGTCGTGGTACTGGGCGGCGGCGACACCGCGATGGACTGTGTGCGTACTGCGCTGCGCCACGGCGCGAGTAACGTCACCTGCGCTTATCGTCGTGATGAAGCTAACATGCCAGGCTCGAAGAAAGAGGTGAGGAACGCCCGCGAAGAGGGGGCCAACTTCGAATTTAACGTCCAGCCGGTGGCGCTTGAGCTGAATGAACAAGGTCACGTCTGCGGGATTCGTTTCCTGCGCACGCGTCTTGGCGAGCCGGATGCCCAGGGGCGTCGGCGACCTGTACCGATTGAGGGCAGTGAATTTGTCATGCCAGCCGATGCGGTGATTATGGCGTTTGGCTTCAATCCACACGGGATGCCGTGGCTGGAGTCGCACGGTGTAACGGTAGACAAATGGGGCCGCATCATCGCGGATGTGGAAAGCCAGTACCGTTACCAGACCACCAATCCGAAAATCTTCGCCGGTGGCGACGCCGTGCGTGGTGCGGATCTGGTGGTTACCGCAATGGCAGAAGGACGTCATGCGGCACAGGGGATTATTGACTGGCTGGGGGTAAAATCAGTCAAATCTCACTGATAGCCTGCGCAGACAAACCCGACTTCACAGCGTAAGATAATTGTTCATTTCGCGCTGTGGAGTCGGTATGACGCAACAAATCACCCTCATTAAAGACAAAATTCTCTCCGATAACTATTTCACCCTGCACAACATTACCTACGATCTCACGCGCAAAGATGGCGAAGTTATCCGCCATAAACGTGAAGTTTACGATCGCGGTAATGGTGCGACGATCCTCCTGTACAACGCGAAGAAAAAGAGCGTGGTTCTGATTCGTCAGTTCCGTGTCGCTACCTGTGTTAATGGCAATGAAAGCGGGCAGCTGATTGAAACCTGCGCCGGGCTGCTGGATAACGACGAACCGGAAGTGTGCATTCGTAAAGAAGCGATTGAAGAGACGGGCTATGAAGTGGGCGAAGTGCGCAAATTATTTGAACTGTATATGTCGCCTGGCGGTGTGACTGAGCTAATCCACTTTTTTATCGCCGAATACAGTGACAATCAGCGCGCTAACGCCGGTGGCGGTGTTGAAGATGAAGATATTGAAGTGCTCGAGCTGCCGTTCAGCCAGGCGCTGGAGATGATCAAAACCGGCGAGATACGTGACGGTAAGACGGTGTTATTGCTTAACTATTTGCAAACGTCACATTTAATGGACTGAAAAATAACAATAATATTTCGTTGTTTATTATTGGCTCAATCCGACAAATCTGATTGAGCCGCGCTACCTGCGCAACGAAGATACGACTTGTGCTGTTTGTTTGAACTTCTGGGGTCGTACCGTCCATGCGCTATCGCATTTTCCTTCTCTTTTTTTTCGCTTTGTTGCCGACGTCTTTGGTGTGGGCGGCACCAGCGCAACGGGCGTTTTCCGACTGGCAGGTCACCTGTAATAACCAAAACTTCTGCGTGGCGCGCAATACGGGCGATCATAATGGACTGGTGATGACCCTGAGCCGCAGCGCCGGGGCGCATACCGATGCCGTTTTACGTATTGAGCGCGGCGGGTTGAAGTCGCCGGATGCGTCTGAAGGAGAGATAGCGCCACGGCTGCTGTTAGATGGTGAGCCGTTGGCGTTAAGTGGTGACAAGTGGCGGATTTCACCATGGTTATTAGTAACCGATGATACGGCAACCATCACCGCGTTTTTGCAGATGATTCAGGAAGGGAAGGCGATCACCTTACGCGACGGCAATCAGACCATTTCTCTGAGTGGCTTAAAAGCGGCGTTGTTGTTTATTGATGCTCAGCAAAAGCGCGTTGGCAGTGAAACCGCGTGGATCAAGAAAGGGGACGAACCGCCGCTCAGCGTACCGCCCGCGCCTGCGCTGAAAGAGGTCGCGGTGGTTAACCCAACGCCGACGCCACTCTCACTCGAAGAACGCAACGATTTGCTGGATTATGGAAACTGGCGGATGAATGGTCTGCGCTGCTCGCTTGATCCGTTACGTCGTGAGGTGAATGTCACTGCGCTGACTGATGATAAAGCGCTGATGATGATTAGCTGTGAGGCAGGGGCCTATAACACCATTGATTTGGCATGGATTGTGTCGCGTAAAAAGCCACTAGCCTCGCGCCCGGTTCGGTTGCGTTTGCCGTTCAACAACGGTCAGGAGACGAATGAACTGGAACTGATGAACGCAACATTTGATGAGAAATCGCGTGAACTGGTGACCTTAGCGAAAGGGCGCGGATTAAGCGATTGTGGCATTCAGGCGCGCTGGCGCTTTGACGGTCAGCGTTTTCGCCTGGTGCGTTATGCCGCAGAACCCACCTGCGATAACTGGCATGGGCCAGACGCCTGGCCCACGTTGTGGATCACCCGTTAAACAAAATTGCGGGGACATGTAGGCCGGATAAGACGCTGTAGGCCGGATAAGACGCGTCAGCGTCGCATCCGGCAATCAGCATCCGGCGATCACCATCAGGCACCTTTCACTCCCAGCACCTTATGCGCTTTTGCCACAATATTCTCGGCGGTAAAGCCAAAGAACGGGAACAGCTTATCCGCCGGAGCAGATTCCCCGTAACCCGTCATCCCGACAATTGCCCCTTTCAGACCAACATACTTGTACCAGTAATCGGCAATACCTGCTTCCACCGCCACGCGAGCCGCAACGTTAGAAGGCAACACCGACTCCCGATATTCCTCATCCTGGGCGTCGAAAATATCGGTCGAGGGCAGGGAAACTACGCGTACATTGCGACCTTCTCCTGCTAATTTCTCTGCCGCTTGCAGGGTAATTTCCATCTCTGAACCGGTGGCAATCAAAATAATATCTGGCTTACCGCCGCTGTCTTTCAGCACATAACCGCCACGAGCAATCTCTTTAACCTGATCCGGCGTACGTTCCACCTGGGCCAGATTCTGCCTTGAGAGGATCAGTGCCGTCGGTCCGTTGTGGCGCTCAACCGCCAGCTTCCAGCCCACCGCCGCTTCCACCTGATCGCACGGTCGCCAGGTGCTGAAATTTGGCGTTAAGCGCAGGCTGGCCAGTTGCTCAACAGCCTGGTGCGTCGGACCATCTTCGCCCAGGCCAATTGAGTCGTGGGTATAAACCATAATCTGCCGCGCTTTCATCAGTGCCGCCATCCGCGCGGCGTTACGGGCGTATTCAACAAACATCAGGAACGTCGCGGTATACGGCACAAAGCCGCCGTGGTGCGCGATGCCGTTGGCGATAGCGGTCATGCCAAATTCACGCACCCCGTAGTGAATGTAGTTGCCCGCTGGATCTTCCTTCAGCGAAACAGAACCTTTCCAGATGGTCAGGTTGCTGGGAGCCAGATCCGCCGAACCGCCGAGCAACTCAGGCAGCATCGGCCCGTAAGCGTTAAGCGTATTTTGCGAAGCCTTACGGGTAGCGATTTTCGCCGGATTTGCCTGTAACTCATTGATATATTTCTGAGTCGTTTTCTCCCAGTCCTTCGGTAAACCACCGCTCATCCGACGGGTAAACTCTTCTGCCAGTTGCGGATGAGCCTTTTTATAGGCGGCAAACTTCTCATTCCAGCTCTGCTGCGCTTTTTCGCCTTTTTCGCGGGCATCCCAGGCGTGATAAATCTTTTTAGGGATCTCAAATGGCGGATGGTGCCAGCCCAGTTTTTGCCGTGCCAGCGCCACTTCTTCTTCCCCCAGTGGTGCGCCGTGCGCCTCTTCCTTACCTGCTTTATTCGGCGAACCAAAGCCAATCACCGTACGGCAGATAATCAGCGACGGCTTATCTTTCACGCTTTGCGCTTCAAGGATCGCTTCCTTCACCGCCTGCGGATCGTGACCGTCGATTTCATGGATCACATGCCAGTGATAGGCTTCAAAACGTTTTGCCGTATCGTCGGTAAACCAGCCTTCTGTTTCACCGTCGATGGAAATACCGTTGTGATCGTAAAAACCAATCAGCTTGCCCAGTCCCAGCGTGCCTGCCAGCGAACAGACTTCGTGGGAAATACCTTCCATCAGGCAGCCGTCGCCCATAAACACATAGGTGAAGTGATCGACGATCTCATGGTCTGGCTGGTTAAACTGCGCCGCCAGTGTACGCTCTGCTATCGCCAGCCCGACGGCGTTCGCCAAACCTTGTCCAAGCGGGCCGGTGGTGGTTTCAACGCCTGGCGTATAGCCAATCTCCGGGTGGCCTGGGGTTTTCGAATGCAACTGACGGAAGTTCTTCAGTTCTTCCAGCGGCAGGTCGTAACCGGTCAGATGTAGCAAACTGTAGAGCAGCATCGACGCGTGACCGTTGGAAAGAATAAAGCGGTCGCGATCATACCAGGTTGGGTCGGTAGGATTATGTTTAAGAAAATCGTTCCACAGCACTTCGGCAATATCAGCCATGCCCATCGGCGCGCCGGGATGACCAGAATTGGCTTTTTGTACCGCATCCATACTGAGTGCGCGAATCGCATTGGCAAGGTCTTTTCGGGACATATAACACTCCGTGGCTGGTTTATAGTTTGGCGGCAAGAAGATCTTCCAGTTTGCGTTGATCAACAGCGAACAGACGAATGCCTTCAGACAGTTTTTCTACCGCCATCGCATCCTGATTGTGCTCCCAACGGAACTCCGCTTCGCTCATGGGTGCTGGGCGTGGGAACGTCTGAGAAGGCGGGATTAATTTACGTACCACTGGCGAAACTTTTTCCTGCAGCTCCTTCAGCAAATTCGGTGCGATAGTCAGTCGATCGCAGCCGGTTAAGGCGAGGATTTGTTCGGTGCGACGGAAGCTCGCGCCCATCACAATGGTTTCATAGTGGTGTTGCTTATAGTAGTCGTAGATATTGCGCACCGATTTAACGCCCGGATCTTCTTCCACCACATACGGGTCCATCGGCTTGCGTGCCTGATACCAGTCATAAATACGCCCGACAAACGGCGAAATCAGAAAAACGCCCGCTTCTGCACAGGCCCGCGCCTGGGCAAAAGAAAACAGCAGCGTCAGGTTGCAGTTAATACCTTCTTTTTCCAGCTCTTCGGCCGCGCGAATTCCTTCCCAGGTCGAAGCCAGTTTGATCAAAATGCGTGATTTCTCAACGCCTTGTTGCTGATACAAGTCCACCAGATGGCGCGCCTTTTCAATACTCTTTTCTTTATCAAAAGAGAGGCGTGCATCAACTTCTGTTGACACGCGACCGGGTACGATTTTGAGAATTTCAGCACCGAAATTGACTGCCAGTTTGTCACACGCTGCGACCACCTGTTGTTCCTGGGTCTTGCCATTTTTTTTACCCCAGGCGATAGCATCGTCTATTAAATGCTCATATTGTGATAATCCGGCAGCTTTGAGTAACAGCGAAGGATTGGTGGTGGCATCCTGGGGATGATAATGGCGAATGGACTCAATATCGCCGCTGTCTGCCACGACAGTGGTGAACTGTTTGATGCCGTCTAACTCGTTCATAGGAAATACTCCTTGAAAAGTAAAGTGTTAGATGAGTGCGTTAATTCACACTTCTGAGAAATTTCGCTAAACGCATCAAAAAAGCATAGCAGACAGGCATGGTATTGCTGGATTAAGCAGGTAACATCAGTGTTATAGGATTATTACCAAAACATTATATTAATGGTGAGAGTTTGGACTTGCTCAAAGTCTGTAGACTCCGGCAGGGTAATAATGTGCGCCACGTTGTGGGCAGGGGCTGTTGCCCACACACTTTATTTGTGAACGTTACGTGAAAGGAACAACCAAATGGATGACCAGTTAAAACAAAGTGCACTTGATTTCCATGAATTTCCAGTTCCAGGGAAAATCCAGGTTTCTCCAACCAAGCCTCTGGCAACGCAGCGCGATCTGGCGCTGGCCTACTCACCAGGCGTTGCCGCACCTTGTCTTGAAATCGAAAAAGACCCGTTAAAAGCCTACAAATATACCGCGCGCGGTAACCTGGTGGCGGTGATCTCTAACGGTACGGCGGTGCTGGGGTTAGGCAACATTGGCGCGCTGGCTGGCAAACCGGTGATGGAAGGCAAGGGCGTTCTGTTTAAGAAATTCGCCGGGATTGATGTATTTGACATTGAAGTTGATGAACTCGACCCGGACAAATTTATTGAAGTTGTCGCTGCGCTCGAACCGACCTTCGGCGGAATCAACCTCGAAGACATTAAAGCGCCAGAATGTTTCTATATTGAACAGAAACTGCGCGAGCGGATGAATATTCCGGTATTCCACGACGATCAGCACGGCACGGCAATCATCAGCACTGCCGCCATCCTCAACGGCTTGCGCGTGGTGGAGAAAAACATCTCCGACGTGCGGATGGTGGTTTCCGGCGCGGGTGCCGCAGCAATCGCCTGTATGAACCTGCTGGTAGCGCTGGGTCTGCAAAAACATAACATCGTGGTTTGCGATTCAAAAGGCGTTATCTATCAGGGCCGTGAGCCAAACATGGCGGAAACCAAAGCCGCATATGCGGTGGTGGATGACGGCAAACGTACCCTCGATGATGTGATTGAAGGCGCGGATATTTTCCTTGGATGTTCCGGCCCGAAAGTGCTGACCCAGGAAATGGTGAAGAAAATGGCTCGTGCGCCAATGATCCTGGCGCTGGCGAACCCGGAACCGGAAATTCTGCCGCCGCTGGCGAAAGAAGTGCGTCCGGATGCCATCATTTGCACCGGTCGTTCTGACTATCCAAACCAGGTCAACAACGTCCTTTGCTTCCCGTTTATCTTCCGTGGCGCGCTGGATGTTGGCGCAACGGCTATCAATGAAGAGATGAAACTGGCGGCGGTACGCGCGATTGCGGAACTGGCCCACGCCGAACAGAGCGAAGTGGTGGCTTCAGCGTATGGCGATCAGGATCTGAGCTTTGGTCCGGAATACATCATTCCAAAACCGTTTGATCCGCGCTTGATCGTTAAGATCGCTCCTGCGGTCGCTAAAGCCGCGATGGAGTCGGGCGTGGCGACGCGTCCGATTGCTGATTTCGACGTCTACATCGACAAGCTGACTGAGTTCGTTTACAAAACCAACCTGTTTATGAAGCCGATTTTCTCCCAGGCTCGCAAAGCGCCGAAGCGCGTTGTTCTGCCAGAAGGGGAAGAGGCGCGCGTTCTGCATGCCACTCAGGAACTGGTAACGCTGGGACTGGCGAAACCGATCCTTATCGGTCGTCCGAACGTGATCGAAATGCGCATTCAGAAACTGGGCTTGCAGATCAAAGCGGGCGTTGATTTTGAGATCGTCAATAACGAATCCGATCCGCGCTTTAAAGAGTACTGGACCGAATACTTCCAGATCATGAAGCGTCGCGGTGTCACTCAGGAACAGGCGCAGCGGGCGCTGATCAGTAACCCGACAGTGATCGGCGCGATCATGGTTCAGCGTGGGGAAGCCGATGCAATGATCTGCGGTACGGTGGGCGATTATCATGAACATTTTAGCGTGGTGAAAAATGTCTTTGGTTATCGCGATGGCGTTCACACCGCAGGTGCAATGAACGCGCTGCTGCTGCCGAGTGGTAACACCTTTATTGCCGATACCTACGTCAATGACGAACCAGACGCAGAAGAGCTGGCGGAGATCACCTTGATGGCGGCAGAAACTGTCCGTCGTTTTGGTATTGAGCCGCGCGTTGCTCTGTTGTCGCACTCCAACTTTGGTTCTTCTGACTGCCCGTCGTCGAGCAAAATGCGTCAGGCGCTGGAACTGGTCAGGGATCGTGCGCCAGATCTGATGATTGATGGTGAAATGCACGGCGATGCAGCGCTGGTGGAAGCGATTCGCAACGACCGTATGCCGGACAGCCCTTTGAAAGGTTCTGCCAATATTCTGGTGATGCCGAACATGGAAGCTGCCCGCATTAGTTACAACTTACTGCGCGTTTCCAGCTCGGAAGGTGTGACTGTCGGTCCGGTGCTGATGGGCGTGGCGAAACCGGTTCACGTGTTAACGCCGATCGCATCGGTGCGTCGTATCGTCAACATGGTGGCGCTGGCCGTGGTTGAAGCGCAAACCCAACCGCTGTAATTCTTTTTTAACTCTCACGCTTACCCTGAATATTCAGGGTAAGCGGTTTGGCTGCAATATATTAGTAAAGCTTATTACTGAGTTTGCGAATAATAAAAAAAGCAGTCTATATAATATCTCGATATTATTTTATTTATATTCATGCGTTGCATATGAAAGTTTATGCACCACAGCGAATATCTCTCCATTCTTAGTGATCTACCTCACCTTTTAAACGCGCTTGCCGAATTTTGTTATTTACTCTGACGAAAAATTGTCACGATACACGAAAGTTTTTCACAGGCGGCGACTCATGGATAAAGAACGCATCATTCAGGAATTTGTGCCCGGCAAACAGGTCACACTGGCGCATCTCATCGCGCATCCCGGTGAGGAACTGGCGAAGAAAATCGGCGTTCCGGATGCGGGCGCAATTGGCATTATGACGCTAACTCCCGGCGAAACGGCGATGATCGCCGGTGATTTAGCGCTGAAAGCCGCTGATGTGCATATCGGTTTTCTCGACCGCTTCAGCGGTGCATTGGTGATTTATGGCTCGGTGGGCGCAGTAGAAGAAGCGTTATCACAAACCGTCAGCGGTTTAGGTCGCTTATTAAATTATACGCTTTGTGAAATGACCAAAAGTTAATACGAGGCATTCATGAAACGAATTGCGTTTGTGGGTAGCGTTGGGGCAGGAAAAACAACGTTATTTAATGCGTTGCAGGGGAATTATACCCTCGCCAGAAAAACACAGGCCGTGGAATTTAATGATAAGGGCGATATTGATACGCCGGGTGAATATTTTAGCCATCCCCGCTGGTATCACGCCTTAATTACCACGCTACAGGATGTAGACATGCTGATCTATGTCCATGGCGCAAATGACCCGGAAAGTCGGTTGCCTGCCGGGTTGCTGGATATTGGCGTCAGCAAACGGCAAATCGCCGTCATCAGTAAAACGGACATGCCAGATGCTGACGTCGCCGCAACGCGAAAGTTATTGCTTGAGACGGGTTTCGAAGAGCCGATTTTCGAGCTAAACAGCCACGACCCGCAAAGCGTGCAGCAACTGGTGGATTATCTGGCATCTCTCACCAAACAGGAGGAAGCAGGTGAAAAAACTCATCACAGCGAATGATATTCGTGAAGCACACGCGCGCGGCGAACAGGCAATGTCCGTGGTTCTGCGCGCCAGCATTATTACCCCGGAAGCCCGTGAAGTGGCGGATCTACTGGGTTTTACCATCACCGAATGTGATGAATCGATCCCGGTAACGGCGTCCGTGCCCGCCAGCGTGCCAGCCGACAAAACCGAAAGCCAGCGCATCCGCGAAACCATCATTGCCCAGCTGCCGGAAGGCCAGTTTACCGAAAGCCTGGTCGCACAGCTGATGGAAAAAGTGATGAAGGAAAAACAGTCGCTGGAGCAGGGCGCAATGCAGCCGAGCTTCAAATCGGTGACCGGCAAAGGCGGCATCAAAGTGATTGATGGCAGCAGCGTCAAGTTTGGTCGTTTCGACGGCGCAGAGCCGCATTGCGTGGGCTTGACTGATCTTGTGACCGGAGACGACGGCAGCAGCATGGCCGCTGGTTTTATGCAGTGGGAGAACGCATTCTTCCCGTGGACCCTGAACTACGACGAAATCGACATGGTGCTGGAAGGGGAGCTGCATGTTCGCCACGAAGGCGAAACCATGATCGCCAAAGCGGGTGACGTGATGTTTATCCCGAAAGGCTCCAGTATCGAATTTGGTACGACATCCAGCGTGAAATTCCTGTATGTCGCCTGGCCGGCTAACTGGCAATCCCTATGAAAGATTTCATCACCGAAGCATGGCTAAGAGCGAACCATACGCTCAGCGAAGGCGCAGAGATCCATCTCCCTGCGGACAGTCGCCTGACGCCCTCTGCCCGGGAGTTACTGGAAAGCCGCCATCTGCGCATCAAGTTTATTGACGAGCAGGGCCGCCTGTTTGTTGACGATGAACAGCAGCAGCCGCAGCCCGTTCATGGGCTGACCAGTAGCGATGAACATCCGCAGGCGTGCTGCGAACTGTGCCGCCAGCCGGTGGCAAAAAAGCCGGATACGCTGACTCACCTGTCGGCGGAAAAAATGGTCGCCAAAAGCGATCCGCGTCTGGGTTTTCGCGCGGTTCTCGACAGCACCATTGCGCTGGCAGTGTGGCTGCAAATTGAACTGGCGGAACCGTGGCAGCCGTGGCTGGCGGATATCCGTTCGCGTCTTGGCAACATTATGCGCGCCGATGCGCTGGGTGAACCGCTGGGCTGCCAGGCGATTGTCGGGCTTTCTGACGAAGATCTGCATCGACTTTCTCACCAGCCTCTGCGCTATCTCGACCACGATCATCTGGTGCCGGAAGCCAGCCACGGGCGCGATGCGGCGTTGCTCAATCTGCTACGTACCAAAGTGCGGGAAACCGAAACCGTAGCGGCGCAGGTGTTTATCACCCGCAGCTTTGAAGTATTACGCCCGGACATTTTGCAGGCGCTGAACCGCCTTTCCAGCACGGTCTACGTGATGATGATCCTGAGCGTAACGAAGCAGCCGCTAACGGTGAAGCAGATCCAACAACGACTGGGGGAAACGCAATGATTATTGAACGTTGTCGTGAACTGGCGTTGCGAGCGCCCGCCAGAGTGGTTTTTCCGGATGCGTTAGACCAACGTGTGCTGAAAGCCGCGCAATATTTACATCAACAAGGTCTGGCAACGCCCATTCTGGTCGCCAATCCGTTTGAACTTCGTCAGTTTGCGCTCAGTCACGGCGTGGCGATGGACGGGCTACAGGTGATTGATCCGCATGGCAACCTCGCAATGCGGGAAGAATTTGCTCATCGCTGGCTGGCCCGCGCGGGCGAAAAAACGCCGCCGGATGCGCTGGAAAAACTTACCGACCCTCTGATGTTCGCCGCAGCAATGGTCAGCGCCGGTAAAGCGGATGTCTGTATCGCGGGCAACCTCTCTTCCACGGCAAATGTGCTGCGTGCCGGATTACGCATTATCGGCTTGCAGCCAGGCTGTAAAACGCTCTCTTCCATTTTCCTGATGTTGCCACAGTACAGCGGCCCGGCGTTGGGCTTTGCCGATTGCAGCGTGGTGCCACAGCCGACGGCGGCGCAGCTGGCGGATATCGCGCTTGCCAGTGCCGAAACCTGGCGCGCCATCACCGGAGAAGAGCCGCGCGTGGCGATGCTGTCGTTTTCCAGCAATGGTAGCGCCCGTCACCCCTGTGTTGCTAACGTCCAGCAGGCGACAGAAATCGTCCGTGAGCGCGCACCAAAGCTGGTGGTGGATGGCGAGTTACAGTTTGACGCCGCCTTCGTGCCGGAAGTGGCGGCGCAAAAAGCGCCTGCCAGCCCGCTACAGGGCAAGGCCAATGTGATGGTTTTTCCGTCGCTGGAAGCCGGAAATATTGGTTACAAAATCGCACAACGACTCGGCGGATATCGTGCCGTCGGGCCACTGATACAAGGACTTGCCGCGCCGATGCACGATCTCTCTCGTGGTTGTAGCGTGCAGGAAATTATCGAGCTGGCGCTGGTGGCAGCTGTGCCGCGTCAGACAGAAGTGAACCGCGAAAGCAGTTTACAAACACTGGTTGAATGAACGGTCCCGTTCTGGACCCTGATAAAGAGGAAAGCACAATGGAAGCATTAGGAATGATCGAAACCCGGGGCCTGGTTGCACTGATTGAGGCTTCTGACGCGATGGTGAAAGCTGCGCGCGTCAAGCTGGTTGGTGTTAAGCAGATTGGCGGCGGCCTGTGTACTGCCATGGTTCGTGGTGATGTTGCAGCCTGTAAAGCCGCGACCGATGCAGGTGCCGCAGCGGCACAGCGTATCGGCGAGCTGGTATCTGTACACGTTATCCCGCGTCCGCACGGCGACCTGGAAGAAGTCTTCCCGATCGGCCTGAAAGGCGATAGCAGCAACCTGTAATCACCCTGTGTGACGTCGATTCGGGCGTCACGCTCTCTCCTTTTTCATTTTACCTTCTGCGGAGGGTAGGGGGAGCTTTTACCTGAAATACGCCACGGAGGCGGGTATGAAACTGGCAGTCGTCACTGGACAAATTGTTTGTACCGTACGCCATCACGGACTGGCGCATGACAAATTGCTGATGGTGGAAATGATTGATCCACAAGGTAATCCTGACGGGCAATGCGCCGTCGCCATCGACAATATTGGCGCGGGAACCGGGGAGTGGGTGTTACTGGTGAGTGGCAGTTCCGCCCGCCAGGCGCATAAAAGCGAAACGTCACCGGTCGATCTGTGCGTGATTGGCATTGTCGATGAGGTGGTGTCTGGCGGTCAGGTAATTTTCCACAAATAAGGCAGAACATCATGAATCAACAGGATATTGAACAGGTGGTGAAAGCGGTACTGCTGAAAATGCAAAGCAGTGACACGCCGCCCGCCGCCGTTCATGAGATGGGCGTTTTCGCGTCCCTGGATGACGCCGTTGCGGCAGCCAAAGTCGCCCAGCAAGGGTTAAAAAGCGTGGCAATGCGCCAGTTAGCCATTGCTGCCATTCGTGAGGCAGGCGAAAAACACGCCAGAGATTTAGCGGAACTTGCCGTCAGTGAAACCGGCATGGGCCGCGTTGAAGATAAATTTGCCAAAAACGTCGCTCAGGCGCGCGGCACGCCAGGCGTTGAGTGTCTCTCTCCGCAGGTGCTGACCGGCGACAACGGCCTGACTTTAATTGAAAACGCGCCCTGGGGCGTGGTGGCTTCGGTAACTCCGTCCACTAACCCGGCGGCAACCGTAATTAATAACGCCATCAGCCTGATTGCCGCGGGCAACAGCGTCATTTTTGCCCCGCATCCGGCGGCGAAAAAAGTCTCCCAGCGGGCGATTACGCTGCTCAACCAGGCGATTGTTGCCGCAGGTGGGCCGGAAAACTTACTGGTTACTGTGGCAAATCCGGATATCGAAACCGCGCAACGCTTGTTCAAGTTTCCGGGTATCGGCCTGCTGGTGGTAACCGGCGGCGAAGCGGTAGTAGAAGCGGCGCGTAAACACACCAATAAACGTCTGATTGCCGCAGGCGCTGGCAACCCGCCGGTAGTGGTGGATGAAACCGCCGACCTCGCCCGTGCCGCTCAGTCCATCGTCAAAGGCGCTTCTTTCGATAACAACATCATTTGTGCCGACGAAAAGGTACTGATTGTTGTTGATAGCGTAGCCGATGAACTGATGCGTCTGATGGAAGGCCAGCACGCGGTGAAACTGACCGCAGAACAGGCGCAGCAGCTGCAACCGGTGTTGCTGAAAAATATCGACGAGCGCGGAAAAGGCACCGTCAGCCGTGACTGGGTTGGTCGCGATGCGGCGAAAATCGCGGCGGCAATCGGCCTGAACGTGCCGCAAGAAACGCGTTTGCTGTTTGTGGAAACCACTGCAGAACATCCGTTTGCCGTGACCGAACTGATGATGCCGGTGCTGCCCGTCGTGCGCGTCGCCAACGTGGCGGATGCCATTGCGCTGGCGGTGAAACTGGAGGGCGGTTGCCACCACACGGCGGCAATGCACTCGCGCAATATCGAAAACATGAACCAGATGGCGAACGCCATTGATACCAGCATTTTCGTTAAGAACGGACCGTGCATTGCCGGGCTGGGGCTGGGCGGGGAAGGCTGGACCACCATGACCATCACCACGCCAACCGGTGAAGGGGTAACCAGCGCGCGGACGTTTGTCCGTCTGCGTCGCTGTGTATTAGTCGATGCGTTTCGCATTGTTTAAGGAGTAACCGATGGCGCACGACGAACAATGGCTCACCCCACGTCTGCAAACGGCGGCAACGCTGTGTAACCAGACGCCTGCCGCGACGGAATCTCCGCTGTGGCTGGGGGTGGATCTGGGCACCTGCGATGTGGTGTCGATGGTTGTTGACCGCGACGGTCAGCCGGTGGCGGTATGCCTCGACTGGGCCGATGTGGTCCGCGACGGCATCGTCTGGGATTTCTTCGGTGCGGTCACCATTGTTCGTCGCCATCTCGACACTCTTGAGCAGCAATTCGGGCTTCGTTTTAGCCATGCGGCGACTTCATTTCCTCCAGGTACGGACCCGCGTATTTCCATCAACGTGCTGGAATCTGCCGGGCTGGAAGTGAGCCATGTGCTGGATGAGCCAACCGCAGTCGCGGATCTGCTGCAACTGGACAACGCCGGTGTAGTGGATATCGGCGGCGGCACTACCGGCATTGCCATCGTGAAAAAGGGCAAGGTGACGTACTCGGCGGATGAAGCCACCGGCGGACATCACATCTCTCTGACTCTCGCCGGAAATCGTCGTATTTCGCTGGAAGAGGCAGAGCAGTACAAGCGCGGTCATGGTGACGAGATTTGGCCCGCGGTGAAACCGGTGTACGAAAAAATGGCGGACATTGTCGCCCGGCATATTGAAGGGCAGGGCATTACTGATTTATGGCTGGCGGGCGGCTCTTGTATGCAACCGGGCGTGGCGGAACTGTTTCGCAAACAATTCCCGGCGTTACAGGTGCATTTACCGCAGCACAGTTTGTTTATGACCCCGCTGGCGATCGCCAGTAGTGGGCGAGAGAAAGCGGAGGGGCTATATGCAAAATGAATTGCAGACCGCGCTCTTTCAGGCGTTCGATACCCTGAATCTGCAACGGGTAAAAACATTTAGCGTTCCACCGGTGACGCTTTGCGGTCCGGGCTCGGTGAGCAGTTGCGGACAGCAAGCGCAAACGCGTGGGCTGAAACATCTGTTCGTGATGGCAGACAGCTTTTTGCATCAGGCAGGGATGACCGCCGGGCTGACGCGCAGCCTGGCCGTTAAAGGCATCGCCATGACGCTCTGGCTATGTCCGGTGGGCGAACCGTGCATTACCGACGTGTGTGCAGCCGTGGCGCAGTTGCGTGAGTCAGGTTGTGACGGGGTGATCGCATTTGGCGGCGGCTCGGTGCTGGATGCGGCGAAAGCCGTGGCGTTGCTGGTGACGAACCCGGATAGCACGCTGGCAGAGATGTCAGAAACCAGCGTTCTGCAACCGCGCTTGCCGCTGATTGCCATTCCAACTACCGCCGGAACCGGCTCTGAAACCACCAATGTAACGGTGATTATCGACGCGGTGAGCGGGCGCAAGCAGGTGTTAGCCCATGCCTCGCTGATGCCGGATGTGGCGATCCTCGACGCCGCATTGACCGAAGGTGTGCCGTCGCATGTCACGGCGATGACCGGCATTGATGCGTTAACCCATGCCATTGAAGCATACAGCGCCCTGAACGCTACACCGTTTACCGACAGTCTGGCGATTGGTGCCATTGCGATGATTGGCAAATCGCTGCCGAAAGCGGTGGGCTACGGTCACGACCTTGCCGCGCGCGAGAGCATGTTGCTGGCTTCATGTATGGCGGGAATGGCGTTTTCCAGTGCGGGTCTTGGGTTGTGCCACGCGATGGCGCATCAGCCGGGCGCGGCGCTGCATATTCCGCACGGTCTGGCGAACGCCATGTTGCTGCCAACAGTGATGGAATTTAACCGGATGGTTTGTCGTGAACGCTTTAGTCAGATTGGTCGGGCACTGCGAACTAAAAAATCCGACGATCATGACGCTATTAACGCGGTAAGTGAGCTGATTGCGGAAGTTGGGATTGGTAAACGACTGGGCGATGTTGGCGCGACATCTGCGCATTACGGTGCATGGGCGCAGGCCGCGCAGGAAGATATTTGTCTGCGCAGCAACCCGCGTACCGCCAGCCTGGAACAGATTGTCGGACTGTACGCGGCGGCGCAATAAATGCCGGATGCGACGCTTGCCGCGTCTTATCCGGCCTACGGGATTGCACATGTAGGGCGGATAAGGCGTTTACGCCGCATCCGCCAATAAATAACAACTAACAGGGAGTAAAGGCGATGGGAATTAACGAAATCATCATGTACATCATGATGTTCTTTATGCTGATAGCTGCCGTAGACAGGATCCTGTCGCAGTTCGGCGGTTCTGCTCGTTTCCTCGGTAAGTTCGGTAAAAGTATCGAAGGATCAGGCGGTCAGTTCGAAGAAGGCTTTATGGCAATGGGCGCTCTGGGTCTGGCGATGGTCGGTATGACCGCGCTGGCACCGGTACTGGCTCACGTACTCGGGCCGGTAATTATCCCGGTTTACGAAATGCTCGGCGCAAACCCGTCAATGTTCGCCGGAACACTGCTGGCGTGCGATATGGGCGGCTTCTTCCTCGCCAAAGAGCTGGCGGGCGGCGACGTAGCAGCGTGGCTATACTCTGGGTTAATTCTCGGGTCGATGATGGGGCCAACGATTGTGTTTTCCATTCCGGTGGCGCTCGGCATTATCGAACCTTCTGATCGTCGTTATCTGGCGCTCGGCGTGCTGGCGGGCATTGTGACCATTCCGATTGGCTGTATTGCTGGTGGTCTGGTTGCTATGTACTCCGGTGTGCAGATCAACGGTCAGCCGGTGGAATTCACTTTCGCCCTGATCCTGATGAACATGATCCCGGTGATCATTGTCGCGATTCTGGTGGCGCTGGGGCTGAAATTCATCCCGGAAAAAATGATCAACGGCTTCCAGATCTTCGCCAAATTCCTCGTTGCATTGATCACCCTCGGTCTTGCCGCTGCGGTAGTGAAATTCCTGCTTGGCTGGGAACTGATCCCCGGTCTGGATCCTATCTTTATGGCCCCTGGCGATAAACCCGGTGAGGTGATGCGCGCCATTGAAGTTATCGGTTCTATCTCCTGCGTTCTGTTAGGGGCGTATCCGATGGTGCTGCTGCTGACTCGCTGGTTTGAAAAACCGCTGATGAGCGTCGGTAAAGTGCTGAATATGAACAACATCGCGGCAGCCGGCATGGTGGCAACGCTTGCCAACAACATCCCGATGTTCGGCATGATGAAGCAGATGGATACCCGCGGCAAAGTCATCAACTGCGCCTTCGCCGTTTCCGCTGCTTTCGCCCTGGGCGACCACTTAGGCTTCGCCGCTGCCAACATGAACGCCATGATCTTCCCGATGATTGTCGGCAAGTTGATCGGCGGCGTAACGGCGATTGGCGTGGCGATGATGCTGGTGCCAAAAGAAGACGCGACCGCGACTAAAACCGAAGCGGAGGCACAATCGTGAACACTCGCCAGCTATTGAGCGTCGGTATCGATATCGGCACCACCACCACCCAGGTGATTTTCTCCCACCTGGAGCTGGTTAACCGTGCGGCGGTGTCGCAGGTGCCGCGCTACGAATTCATTAAACGCGAAATTAGCTGGCAAAGCCCGGTGTTCTTTACCCCTGTCGATAAACAGGGTGGTTTAAAAGAAGCGGAACTGAAATCGCTGATTTTAGAGCAATATCAGGCTGCGGGCATTGCGCCGGAAAGCGTTGATTCTGGTGCCATCATCATCACCGGTGAAAGCGCGAAAACCCGCAATGCTCGCCCGGCGGTGATGGCGCTCTCTCAGTCGCTGGGCGATTTTGTCGTCGCCAGCGCCGGGCCGCACCTCGAATCCGTGATCGCCGGTCACGGAGCCGGGGCGCAAACCCTTTCTGAACAACGGCTGTGTCGGGTACTGAATATCGACATCGGCGGTGGCACCGCGAACTACGTCCTGTTCGATGCCGGAAAAATCAGCGGCACTGCCTGTCTCAACGTCGGTGGTCGCCTGCTGGAAACCGACAGCCAGGGGCGCGTGGTTTACGCTCATAAACCGGGGCAGATGATTGTGGATGAGTGCTTCGGTGCAGGAACTGACGCCCGTTCGCTGACCGGCGCGCAGCTGGTGCAGGTTACCCGGCGGATGGCGGCGCTGATTGTCGAAGTGATTGACGGAACGCTTTCGCCGCTCGCGCAGGCATTGATGCAAACCGGTTTGCTGCCCGCAGGTGTTACGCCCGAAATCATTACGCTTTCTGGAGGCGTGGGCGAATGTTATCGCCACCAGCCCGCCGACCCGTTCTGTTTTGCCGATATTGGCCCACTTCTGGCAACGGCGCTGCATGACCATCCGCGCCTGCGTGAGATGAATGTGCAGTTTCCGGCGCAAACCGTACGCGCCACGGTGATTGGCGCGGGTGCACATACCCTTTCGCTCTCTGGCAGCACAATCTGGCTGGAGGGCGTACAACTGCCGCTGCGCAATTTGCCGGTGGCGATCCCGATTGATGAAACGGATCTGGTGAGTGCCTGGCAACAGGCGCTGCTTCAGCTGGATCTTGATCCCAAAACTGACGCGTACGTGCTGGCGCTTCCCGCCTCGCTGCCTGTGCGTTACGCCGCGGTACTGACGGTCATCAACGCGCTGGTCGATTTCGTCGCGCGTTTTCCGAATCCGCATCCCCTGCTGGTGGTGGCCGGGCAGGACTTTGGTAAAGCTCTGGGCATGTTGTTGCGCCCACAGCTACAACAACTCCCGTTGGCAGTCATTGACGAAGTGATTGTCCGCGCGGGGGACTATATCGACATTGGTACGCCTCTTTTTGGCGGATCGGTTGTGCCGGTGACGGTGAAATCACTCGCATTTCCTTCCTGAGGGAACGACTTATGAAACTAAAGACCACATTGTTCGGCAATGTATATCAGTTTAAGGATGTAAAAGAGGTGCTGGCTAAAGCCAACGAACTGCGTTCGGGGGATGTGCTGGCGGGCGTTGCAGCGGCAAGCTCACAGGAGCGCGTGGCGGCAAAGCAGGTGTTGTCGGAAATGACCGTAGCGGACATCCGCAATAATCCGGTGATTGCCTATGAAGATGACTGCGTGACGCGGCTGATTCAGGACGATGTTAACGAAACGGCCTACAACCAGATTAAAAACTGGAGCATCAGCGAACTGCGTGAGTATGTGCTGAGCGATGAAACCAGCGTGGACGACATTGCCTTTACCCGCAAAGGGCTGACCTCGGAAGTGGTCGCGGCGGTAGCGAAGATTTGCTCCAACGCGGACCTGATCTACGGCGCGAAGAAAATGCCGGTAATCAAAAAGGCCAATACCACCATTGGTATTCCGGGCACCTTCAGCGCCCGTTTGCAGCCAAATGACACCCGTGACGACGTGCAAAGTATCGCCGCGCAAATCTACGAAGGGCTTTCCTTCGGGGTGGGCGATGCGGTGATCGGCGTTAACCCGGTGACTGACGACGTGGAAAACTTAAGCCGCGTGTTGGACACCATTTACGGCGTGATCGACAAATTCAACATCCCAACTCAGGGCTGCGTACTGGCGCACGTCACCACCCAGATCGAAGCGATTCGTCGCGGCGCGCCTGGCGGACTGATTTTCCAGAGTATCTGTGGCAGCGAAAAAGGGCTGAAAGAGTTTGGCGTGGAACTGGCGATGCTCGACGAAGCGCGCGCAGTGGGTGCAGAGTTCAACCGTATCGCCGGGGAAAACTGCCTCTACTTCGAAACCGGACAAGGCTCTGCGCTATCCGCTGGCGCTAACTTCGGCGCTGACCAGGTGACGATGGAAGCACGTAACTATGGGCTGGCGCGTCATTACGATCCGTTTATCGTCAACACCGTGGTCGGCTTTATTGGGCCGGAGTATCTCTACAACGACCGCCAGATTATCCGTGCTGGCTTAGAAGATCACTTTATGGGCAAGCTGAGCGGCATCTCTATGGGCTGTGACTGCTGCTACACCAACCACGCTGACGCTGACCAGAACCTCAACGAAAACCTGATGATCCTGCTCGCCACCGCAGGCTGCAACTACATCATGGGGATGCCGCTGGGTGATGACATCATGCTCAACTACCAGACCACCGCATTCCACGATACCGCCACTGTGCGTCAGTTACTCAACCTGCGTCCGTCACCGGAGTTTGAACGCTGGCTGGAAAGCATGGGCATTATGGCAAACGGTCGCCTGACCAAACGGGCGGGCGATCCGTCACTGTTCTTCTGATGACGCGGAGATAACACATCATGGATCAAAAACAGATTGAAGAAATTGTACGCAGCGTGATGGCGTCAATGGGACAAACGGCCCCCGCGCCGTCAGAAGCAAAGTGCGCCACCACCAACTGTGCGGCACCGGTGACCTCGGAAAGCTGTGCGCTGGATTTAGGTTCCGCTGAAGCAAAAGCGTGGATTGGTGTTGAAAACCCGCATCGCGCAGACGTATTAACAGAACTGCGCCGCAGCACCGTGGCCCGCGTTTGTACCGGTCGTGCCGGTCCGCGTCCACGTACCCAGGCGCTGCTGCGTTTCCTGGCCGATCACTCTCGTTCGAAAGATACCGTACTGAAAGAAGTGCCGGAAGAGTGGGTGAAAGCGCAGGGCTTGCTGGAAGTACGCTCTGAAATTAGCGACAAAAATCTCTACCTGACTCGCCCGGATATGGGCCGCCGCCTGTGTGCAGAAGCTGTTGAAGCGCTGAAAGCACAGTGTGTTGCTAATCCGGACGTACAGGTCGTTATTTCTGATGGCCTGTCAACTGATGCCATCACCGTCAACTACGAAGAGATCCTGCCGCCGCTGATGGCGGGCCTGAAACAGGCCGGGCTGAAAGTCGGCACGCCATTCTTTGTTCGTTATGGTCGCGTGAAGATTGAAGATCAGATCGGTGAGATCCTCGGCGCGAAAGTGGTGATCCTGCTGGTGGGGGAACGTCCGGGGTTGGGTCAGTCAGAAAGCCTCTCCTGTTACGCCGTTTACTCGCCGCGTATGGCGACCACCGTTGAGGCCGATCGCACCTGCATCTCTAACATTCACCAGGGCGGCACGCCGCCGGTTGAAGCCGCAGCCGTCATTGTGGATTTGGCGAAACGTATGCTGGAGCAGAAAGCATCCGGCATCAACATGACCCGATAAGGAGGCATCATGCCAGCTTTAGATTTGATTCGACCGTCGGTAACCGCCATGCGGGTGATTGCCTCCGTTAACGCTGAATTTGCGCGTGAACTAAAATTGCCGCCGCATATTCGTAGCCTCGGGCTGATTTCTGCTGATTCCGATGACGTCACCTACATTGCCGCTGATGAAGCGACCAAGCAGGCGATGGTGGAAGTGGTATATGGTCGCTCGCTGTATGCGGGCGCTGCACACGGCCCGTCACCGACTGCCGGTGAAGTGCTGATTATGCTTGGTGGGCCAAACCCGGCGGAAGTGCGTGCCGGTCTGGATGCGATGGTTGCACATATTGAAAATGGTGCAGCATTCCAGTGGGCCAATGACGCAGAAAACACCGCCTTCCTGGCGCATGTGGTTTCGCGTACCGGTTCTTATCTCTCATCAACCGCCGGGATCACGCTTGGCGATCCGATGGCGTATCTGGTGGCACCGCCGCTGGAAGCGACCTATGGCATTGATGCAGCGTTGAAATCTGCCGACGTACAGCTGGTGACCTATGTCCCGCCACCGTCTGAAACCAACTACTCGGCAGCATTTTTAACCGGTAGCCAGGCCGCGTGTAAAGCAGCCTGTAACGCCTTTACCGATGCAGTGCTGGAAATCGCGCGTAATCCAATCCAGCGTGCGTAACGGAGGTTGCCGATGATCAATGCACTGGGATTGCTGGAAGTGGACGGCATGGTCGCCGCGATAGATGCAGCGGATGCCATGCTCAAAGCAGCTAACGTTCGTCTGCTCAGTCACGAAGTGCTTGACCCTGGTCGCTTAACGCTGGTGGTGGAAGGCGATCTGGCGGCGTGTCGTGCGGCGCTGGACGCAGGTTGTGCTGCCGCGATGCGTACCGGGCGTGTCATCAGCCGCAAGGAGATCGGTCGGCCAGACGATGACACCCAGTGGCTGGTTACTGGCTTTAACCGCCAGCCGAAGCAACCCGTAAGGGAACCCGACGCGCCAGTTATCGTCGCGGAATCTGCTGACGAGTTGTTGGCGCTGTTAACATCAGTACGTCAGGGAATGACGGCAGGAGAAGTGGCTGCCCACTTTGGCTGGCCGCTGGAAAAAGCCAGAAATGCGCTCGAACAGCTCTTTTCTGCCGGGACGTTACGTAAACGCAGTAGTCGTTATCGTCTCAAGCCCCATTAACCTGTCGGAGGTGCCGGGTGTCCTACAACACCCGGCATTAACATCATGAAAAAGACCCGTACAGCCAATTTGCACCATCTTTATCATGAACCCTTACCCGAAAACCTGAAGCTCACGCCGAAGGTCGAAGTGGATAATGTTCATCAACGACAGACAACGGATGTCTATGAACATGCTTTAACGATTACCGCCTGGCAGCAGATTTACGATCAGCTGCATCCGGGCAAGTTTCATGGTGAATTTACGGAAATTCTACTCGATGATATTCAGGTTTTTCGTGAATACACCGGTCTGGCGCTGCGTCAGTCGTGCCTGGTCTGGCCGAACTCGTTCTGGTTTGGCATTCCGGCGACGCGCGGTGAGCAGGGATTTATCGGTTCGCAATGTCTGGGAAGCGCGGAAATCGCCACCCGCCCTGGTGGCACTGAATTTGAACTGAGCACGCCGGATGATTACACGATCCTGGGCGTGGTGCTTTCTGAAGATGTCATCACCCGGCAGGCTAACTTTTTGCATAACCCGGATCGGGTATTACATATGCTGCGTAGCCAGTCGGCGCTGGAAGTGAAAGAGCAGCATAAAGCCGCGCTGTGGGGCTTTGTCCAACAGGCGCTGGCGACGTTTTGCGAGAACCCGGAAAATCTCCATCAGCCTGCAGTGCGAAAAGTGCTGGGGGATAATTTGCTAATGGCGATGGGGGCGATGCTGGAAGACGCGCAACCAATGGTGACGGCGGAAAGCATCAGTCATCAGAGTTACCGTAGATTACTTTCCCGCGCCCGTGAATATGTGCTGGAAAATATGTCTGAGCCGGTGACGGTGCTGGACTTGTGTAATCAACTGCATGTCAGTCGCCGCACGCTACAAAACGCGTTTCACGCTATTTTAGGCATTGGCCCAAACGCGTGGCTGAAACGCATTCGCCTGAACGCCGTACGCCGCGAACTGATAAGCCCGTGGTCGCAAAGCACAACGGTAAAAGACGCCGCCATGCAGTGGGGATTCTGGCATCTGGGGCAATTTGCCACGGATTACCAGCAGCTGTTTGCCGAGAAGCCGTCGTTGACGTTGCATCAGCGGATGCGGGAATGGGGGTGAGGGAGTTACACCCAATCCCTGACCTTAATAAACTCACTTAACGCCGCTTCTGGGCTGCCATCTTTTGGCTGATAATCATACTCCCAGCGTACCAGTGGCGGCATTGACATCAGGATCGACTCGGTGCGCCCGCCAGTTTGCAGGCCAAACAGAGTGCCGCGATCCCAGACCAGATTGAACTCGACATAACGACCGCGACGGTAGAGCTGAAAATTGCGCTCGCGCTCGCCGTAGGCCATCGCTTTACGTCGCTCTACAATTGGTAAATAAGCGTCGGTGTAGCCTTTGCCTACCGCCTGCATAAAGGCAAAACAGTGGTCGAAATCTGGCGTGTTCAGATCATCAAAGAACAGCCCGCCAATACCGCGCTGTTCGTTGCGATGTTTGAGGTAGAAGTAATCGTCGCACCACTTTTTGTAACGGGGATAAACGTCTTCACCAAATGGCAGGCACAGGTCACGGGCGGTGCGGTGCCAGTGAATGGCGTCTTCTTCAAAACCATAGAAAGGGGTTAAATCGAAGCCGCCGCCAAACCACCAGACGGGCTCTGCACCCGGTTTTTCGGCAATAAAAAAACGCACATTCGCGTGGCTGGTGGGAACATACGGGTTATGCGGATGCACTACCAGTGAAACGCCCATCGCCTCGAAACTGCGCCCGGCAAGCTCCGGGCGATGAGCGGTGGCGGAAGCAGGCATCGCCTCGCCGTGGACGTGAGAAAAGTTGACGCCTGCCTGTTCGAAAACACCACCATTACGCAACACCCGACTACGCCCGCCGCCGCCAGCTTCGCGCTGCCAACTATCTTCGACAAATTCTGCGCCATCGACGGCGGTCAGCTGCTGACAAATCGTATCCTGAAGGTTGAGCAGAAACTGTTTAACCTGGTGTGCGTCGGGTTTCATAACTTATCGCTTTTTCGAATGTGCTTTCTGGTTGTCGAACCAGTGGAAATAACTGATCACGCCTTCAGCAATCGCTGTGGCGATTTTCTGACGAAACGCCGCCGTGCCTAACAGCCGCTCTTCTTCCGGGTTGGTGATAAACGAGGTTTCCACCAGCACCGAAGGAACCGACGGCGATTTCAACACCACAAACGCGGCTTGTTCGGTGTTGCGGCTGTGCAGTTTATGCACCGGCTTAATCTTCTTCAGAATATGCGAGCCGAGCGTCAGGCTGTTTTTAATAGTATCGGTTTGCACCAGATCAAACAGCACTTGCTGCAATAGGTGATCCTTGTCAGTCGCCTTTTTACCGGCAACTTCATCGGCGCGGTTTTCGCGTTCAGACAGGTATTTCGCCATTGCGCTACTTGCCCCACGGTTAGAGAGGGCAAATACCGAAGCACCGGCAGCTTTCGGGTTGGTAAAGCCATCGGCATGAATTGACATAAACAGATCTGCGCCATGTTTATGGGCGATTTCAACGCGATCGTAAAGTGGGATAAACGTATCGCCAGAACGCGTTAAACGCGCATCAATCCCATGATTACGCAAAATGGAACGGACGTTTTTAGCAATCGCCAGCACCACATGTTTTTCTTTCGAACCGTTGCGTCCGATCGCTCCGGTATCAATTCCGCCGTGGCCTGGATCGAGAACAACGACACGTTTGCCGCCAGATTTTTTGGCTTTCGGCTTGCTGTGTCCGTTGCTGGTTTTTAAAGGTTCGTCTTTGGCGATGGCTTGCGACATTCCTGACAACGTCAGGGCAGCCAAACCGGCTTTCAGCACCTGGCGGCGCGAAGTGAGTGTTTTTAGTGGTTTAAAAGTGCTCATACGGCCTGAGTTGTAATAATAAAGTTCCAGATGTTATATCGTATCGCGTAATCCGTTACGACGGTTTGATGTTGAGAATTGTTTTACTTTTCATTTCAATAGTTGACAACTCCCCATTATGCCACTTTTTCAACCGATTTTCGTCAGATATTGGCTAATTCGACCGTTCACGCCATAATCAGCCTTTTAACCCGCAAAAAGGTAACGAATACCATGGAGATACGCGTATTTCGCCAGGAAGATTTCGAAGAGGTCATCACCCTTTGGGAGCGTTGCGACTTGCTGCGTCCGTGGAACGATCCGGAAATGGACATCGAGCGTAAGATGAACCATGACGTCAGTTTGTTTTTGGTCGCTGAGGTAAACGGTGAAGTGGTCGGAACGGTGATGGGCGGTTATGACGGGCATCGCGGGTCTGCTTATTATCTTGGCGTGCATCCAGAGTTTCGTGGGCGTGGGATTGCCAATGCGTTGCTTAATCGGCTGGAGAAAAAGCTGATTGCTCGTGGCTGCCCGAAAATTCAGATCAATGTGCCGGAAGATAACGACATGGTGCTCGGAATGTATGAACGCCTGGGATATGAACACGCCGACGTGCTGAGTCTGGGTAAGCGTTTGATTGAAGATGAAGAGTACTGAGTTCCATCCTGTCCATTATGATGCGCACGGACGCCTGCGTTTACCCTTGCTCTTCTGGCTTGTGCTATTGCTTCAGGCGCGAACCTGGGTGCTGTTTGTCATTGCCGGTGCGTCGCGTGAGCAGGGTACTGCGCTGCTAAATCTGTTTTATCCCGATCACGATAATTTCTGGCTGGGGCTGATTCCTGGCATTCCGGCGGTGCTGGCGTTTTTGTTGAGCGGTCGGCGGGCTACGTTTCCTCGCACCTGGCGTGTACTCTATTTTCTGTTGCTGTTGGCGCAGGTGGTTTTACTTTGCTGGCAACCGTGGCTGTGGCTGAACGGTGAATCCGTTAGCGGTATCGGTCTGGCGCTGGTAGTGGCGGATATTGTGGCGTTAATCTGGCTGCTGACCAATCGACGTTTACGCGCTTGTTTTAATGAAGTAAAAGAATAACGGCACTTTTTGGTGAATTTGCACTCCAAGCAACGTTATTGAATAACCAAAGGAAGTGACATGAAATCGCTGCGTTTAATGTTATGCGCTATGCCATTGATGCTGACCGGCTGTTCCACGATGTCGTCAGTTAACTGGTCTGCCGCTAACCCGTGGAACTGGTTTGGGTCGTCCACCAAAGTGAGCGAGCAGGGCGTTGGTGAATTAACGGCGTCCACACCACTGCAAGAACAAGCCATTGCCGATGCGCTTGATGGCGATTATCGCCTGCGCAGCGGAATGAAAACCGCGAACGGCAACGTGGTGCGCTTTTTTGAAGTGATGAAGGGCGACAACGTGGCGATGGTGATTAACGGCGATCAAGGCACGATCAGTCGCATTGACGTGCTGGATAGCGATATTCCTGCTGACACCGGTGTTAAAATCGGTACACCGTTTAGCGACCTTTACAGCAAAGCATTTGGCAATTGCCAAAAAGCTGATGGTGATGATAATCGTGCCGTCGAATGTAAAGCCGAAGGCAGTCAACATATTAGCTACCAGTTCAGCGGGGAATGGAGTGGTCCTGAAGGGTTAATGCCTTCGGACGATACCCTGAAAAACTGGAAAGTCAGTAAAATTATCTGGCGGCGTTAATTTGCGTCTGAACAAACCGCCGCCGCGAAAAAACACGTAAAATAGCGCTCAACAATGCCACGGATTGCGTGGCATTATTATTTTCAGGAGGAACAATGTCTCAGGTTCAGAGTGGCATTTTGCCAGAACATTGCCGCGCGGCGATTTGGATCGAAGCCAACGTGAAAGGGGAAGTTGACGCCCTGCGTGCGGCCAGTAAAACATTTGCCGACAAACTGGCAACTTTTGAAGCGAAATTCCCGGACGCGCATCTTGGTGCGGTGGTTGCCTTTGGTAACAACACCTGGCGCGCTCTGAGCGGCGGCGTTGGGGCAGAAGAGCTGAAAGATTTTCCGGGCTACGGTAAAGGCCTTGCGCCGACCACCCAGTTCGATGTGTTGATCCACATTCTTTCTCTGCGTCACGACGTAAACTTCTCTGTCGCCCAGGCGGCGATGGAAGCCTTTGGTGACTGCATTGAAGTGAAAGAAGAGATCCACGGCTTCCGTTGGGTTGAAGAGCGTGACCTGAGCGGCTTTGTTGACGGTACGGAAAACCCGGCGGGTGAAGAGACGCGTCGCGAAGTGGCGGTTATCAAAGACGGCGTGGATGCGGGCGGCAGCTATGTGTTTGTCCAGCGTTGGGAACACAACCTGAAGCAGCTCAACCGGATGAGCGTTCACGATCAGGAGATGATGATCGGGCGCACCAAAGAGGCCAACGAAGAGATCGACGGCGACGAACGTCCGGAAACCTCTCACCTCACCCGCGTTGATCTGAAAGAAGATGGCAAAGGGCTGAAGATTGTTCGCCAGAGCCTGCCGTACGGCACTGCCAGTGGCACTCACGGTCTGTACTTCTGCGCCTACTGCGCGCGTCTGCATAACATTGAGCAGCAACTGCTGAGCATGTTTGGCGATACCGATGGTAAGCGTGATGCGATGTTGCGTTTCACCAAACCGGTAACCGGCGGCTATTATTTCGCACCGTCGCTGGACAAGTTGATGGCGCTGTAAGCGTTTCTGATTCATTGATTAAAGGCCAGGCAGTAACATTACTGACTGGCCTTTTTATTACTTTTGCTTTAACGCCGCATACACCTGATCAACTACCCAACCATACGTTGCAATCGGCAGCTGACCGCTTTCGAACATATTGGGATTCTTTTGCGGATCGGCAACCGGCGAATGTGGCTTGTTGCTTAACATCACAATCGCCATATGATTCACCGGATCGATAACGGTCACCGTTCCGGTCCAGCCAGTGTGACCGTAGGTTTGCGGGCTTGCCAGCGTGCCAAACGTCGGCGTCATGGTGGCATTACCATTCACGCGCCAGCCGAGGCCAAAAGTGGCATCTTCCTTAGAGCTGGTGGTGAACATCTTCACCGTTTCCGCACTGAACAGCTGCACATCGCCATAGCCCCCGCCGTTCAGCATCGTTTGCATTAACACCGCAATATCGCCGGTATTGGAAAACAAACCTGCGTGCCCGGAAACGCCGCCCATCGAATAAAAGGCTTTTTCATCGTGCACCTGACCCCAGAGAGTGGAGGTGCGGATATTCGGGAAATGGATCACGCCATCGCGGGTATTGCCGTTCAATTCCGTGGCGGCAATTTGCTGCGGTTTAAAGCCTTTCAGCAGCGGGTTAAATACCGTATGTGTCAGGTCGAGCGGGCGATAAATCGACTCTTCAACATAGCGGTCAAGCGGCTGACCGGTGACCGACTCGACGATAAATCCAAGCAGCATATAATCGACATCACTGTAAATATGCTTGCTGCCGGGCTGATACTCCAGCGGCGTGCGCTTGATCATCTCCAGCGTCTGGCCTTTATCCTGGGAATATAACGCGCCCGCGACCGCTTTATTCGGATATTGTGGGTCCGCCGGGAAACCGCCGCTGTGATGCAGCAGGTCAGAAATCCGCAGCGTGTTTTTGCCTTTGATGGTGTCATTTGGACTATCGGCAAACCCCGGAATATATTTCGCAATCCGATCGTCAGGATGCAGTTTGCCTTCGCTCATCAGCTTTTGCAGGGCGAAGTTCGTGGCGTACATTTTGGTGTTTGAGGCCAGGTCATACAGCGTCCCGGTGGTGGCTTTGACAGGCTGTTCCATCAACACGCTGCCATCGTACTTTTTCGCCGCTCCCCAGGCTTTGCGATACACAATCTGATTATCTTTAATGATCAGCAGGTTTACGCCGGGATAACCGGCGTCCACTTGCTGGCTAATCCAGCGATCCATCTGGTTAAGCCGTTCGACGTTGAACCCTGCTTTCTCTGGCGAACTTTCTGTCAGAACAGGGTATTTTGCGGCGCTGACGCTACAACTAACAGCCAGCAGAGAAAGATAGAGCATTGTCCGTTTCATGATATCAGTCCAGATTGACGTTACGGCAGCCAAAGAGCGTGGTGAAAATAAACCCGCAAACCCATGCCACCAGAATCCCGCCAGCATAAACCGCCATTGCCGGAAGGATGCCTTGTGCGGAAGTCATCAGCGGCAGCGCCACCAGACCAGACGGCCCAAAGGCGCTGTTTAAGCCCATCGGCAGACCCCACCAGGCTATCAGGCCGATAAACAAACCGCCCGCTGCGCCGCCTAAACAGGCGGTAATAAACGGTTTCATGCGGGGCAGGGTGACGCCGTAAATCAACGGTTCACCAACGCCCAGCAGACCGGGAATAATCGCCCCGCGTACCTGACTGCGTAATGCACTGTGCGGTTGCGCCCGCCAGTAGAGTGCCAGCGCCGCGCCCACCTGGCCCGCGCCTGCCATTGAAAGGATGGGAAATAAGCTGTTGAATCCCTGGCTGTCCATTAACGCGAGGTAAACAGGAATAAAGCCCTGATGCACGCCAAATACCACGGCGATCAGGAACAGCCCGGCTAAAACCGCACAACCGAACGGATTACTGTTCAGGTGCATAAACAGCCATGACATACCTTCGAATAACCAGCCACCCAGCGGCATAATGATCAGGTACGCAAGCGTAGCGGTGATCAGCAGGGTGATTAACGAGGTCAGCAGCATGTCGAGATCGTCCGGCATAAAGCGGCGCACCATGCCTTCGATGCGGGCGCAGGCCCACGCGGCAATCAACACGCCGATAATATTGCCGCGCGGATCGATGGGCAGACCAAAGAAATCGTGAAATCCGGCGTAGTAACCCGTGGTTGCAGCGGGGTTATAACCGAGCAAAAAGAGCGCCGCGATAATTGCGCCATTTACGCCCGTGCCGCCAAATGCCTGGGCGGCGTTATAGCCCACCAGAATCACCAGGAAGGTGAACAGGCCTTTGCTAAACACCTTCATAAAATTCAGCGCATCGGGTAGTGTTCCCTGAGCATCTGCCGGAACGTGCATCACCGTGGCAATTAACGTCGCTATCCCCAGCAGCAGACCGGCGGCAATAAAACCGGGGATCAGCGGCGTGAAGATGGTGGCGAATTTGGCGAGAAATTGTTGCACGCCGGAGGTTTGTTTGGCTTTTAACTGACGTTTGTTCTGGGCGGCGATTTCTGCGGCATCCTGTACCGGTGCCTCGCCCAGCAGCTCGCTCATCGCTTTTGCGGCACGATGCGCTTTACCAGGCCCAAAAACGACCTGCACCTGGTCGCTGGTCAAAATGACGCCCTTCACGCCTTCCAGCGTTTTGATATTGGGATCAACCAGTGAACTGTCATGTACACCCAGACGCAGGCGCGTCATACAGTTACCACAACTGGCGATATTTCCCGGTCCGCCGACACGGGTAAGAATGGTGTTCAGAAGTTCACTGCTGATCTCTTTGGCCATGGGTTATTCCTTGTCTAAAACCTGACGAATAAAGCCGCCGTGTTGATCCAGGCGTTTTTTAGCTTCTGCGGCATCGAGATTTTTCAGCACCATCACAATGGCCGTTTTACAGTTGCGCTCGCAGGCAATTAACGCCGCTTCCGCTTGTTCGGCATTACATCCGGTGGCGTTTTTAACGATATTGACCTGGCGCACATGCAGTTTTTCGTTGGTGGCGACCACATCGACCATCAGGTTGCCGAACACTTTGCCAGATTTAATCATCAGCCCGGTGGAAAGCATATTGAGCACCAGTTTCTGCGCTGTGCCTGCTTTCATTCGCGAAGAACCAGTGACCACTTCGGCACCTACAATCGGTGTAATGGCAAACTCGGCGGTGGTGGAAACGGCACTCCCCGGATTACAGGAAATTCCCACTGTGCGGCAGCCGAGCTGGCGTGCGTATTCCAGTCCGGCAATCACATACGGCGTGCGACCGCTGGCAGCAATGCCAACCACCACATCCTGTGCCGTTAAATTAATATTTTTCAGATCGTTAACACCACCTTCCCGGCTATCTTCAGCGCCTTCCACCGCGTGCTGAATGGCATATTCGCCTCCAGCAATCAAACCAACCACCAGACCCGGTTTCACGCCGTAGGTGGGCGGACATTCGCTGGCATCCAGAATCCCCAGACGACCGGATGTTCCCGCACCGAGATAAATCAGACGACCGCCGCCGCTGACCTGGGCGTGGATAACATCGATCGCCGCGGCGATATCCGGCAGGACGCGCTCAACGGCAAGCGGTACGGTTTTATCTTCATCGTTGATAATCCGGCACATTTCCAGCGTCGATACGCGGTCAATTTCAGCCGAGGCGGTGTTCGAGCCTTCAGTAATCATCTTTTCTAGTTGCATCGGTGGTGACCTTACTATTTACGATCAAATAATTGCAGATGTATGGAATCATATATCCCGAATTGACAGACTTAAAGGAATCATTGAGTCTACACTCGCAGAGTGTGAAGAGCGTCATAAGAACTTAAGCGGAATTTATGCTGCCAGCCCAGGAGAGTGGAAGATGTTGTACCTGACGAAAATAAGCAATGCGGGGAGTGAATTCACCGAAAACGAGCAAAAAATCGCTGACTTTCTGCAGGCCAACGTGAGTGAGCTGCAATCCGTTTCTTCACGGCAGATGGCGAAACAGCTCGGCATTAGCCAGTCGAGCATAGTGAAATTTGCCCAAAAACTCGGCGCGCAAGGATTTACTGAATTGCGTATGGCGTTAATAGGCGAATACAGTGCCAGCCGGGAGAAAACGAATGCCACGGCGCTGCACCTGCACAGTTCGATTACCAGTGATGATTCGCTGGAAGTGATTGCCCGCAAATTGAATCGCGAAAAAGAGCTGGCGCTGGAGCAAACCTGTTCGTTGTTCGACTACGCGCGGCTGCAAAAAATCATTGAGGTCATCAGTAAAGCACCGTTTATCCAGATAACGGGCCTGGGCGGATCGGCGCTGGTGGGGCGCGATCTGTCGTTCAAACTGATGAAAATTGGCTATCGCGTGGCCTGCGAAGCCGACACGCACGTACAAGCCACCGTTTCCCAGGCGTTGAAAAAAGGCGATGTACAAATCGCTATCTCTTACAGCGGCAGTAAAAAAGAGATTGTCTTATGCGCAGAAGCGGCACGAAAGCAGGGGGCAACGGTGATTGCCATTACTTCTCTGGCTGATTCTCCGCTGCGGCGGCTGGCGCATTTCACGCTCGATACCGTTTCCGGTGAAACCGAATGGCGTAGCTCGTCGATGTCTACCCGCACGGCGCAAAATTCTGTTACCGATTTACTGTTTGTTGGTCTTGTGCAACTCAATGATGTGGAGTCATTGAAAATGATTCAGCGCAGCAGTGAGCTAACACAACGCCTGAAATGATGCATAAAGCAGCGACTGGATTGAGATTTTCCTGAATTAGTGAGCTGATCCGCAGCAATATTTTGTTTATCCTGTATTTTCAGAGGGAATGGAGTGTAACGCTCTGTATTAACAAGGAGAGCATTAAAATGGGTAAACTCACGGGCAAGACAGCACTGATTACGGGCGCATTGCAGGGAATTGGCGAAGGAATTGCCAGAACTTTTGCGCGTCATGGCGCAAACCTAATCTTGCTGGATATCTCCCCTGAGATCGAAAAGCTGGCGGACGAACTGTGTGGTCGTGGTCATCGCTGTACGGCGGTTGTCGCCGATGTGCGTGACCCGGCGTCGGTAGCCGCAGCTATCAAACGCGCGAAGGAAAAAGAAGGGCGCATTGATATCCTGGTGAATAACGCAGGCGTTTGTCGTCTGGGCAGTTTCCTCGATATGAGCGATGACGATCGCGATTTCCATATTGACATCAATATTAAAGGCGTATGGAACGTCACGAAGGCGGTGCTGCCGGAGATGATTGCCCGCAAAGATGGTCGCATTGTGATGATGTCTTCGGTCACTGGCGATATGGTGGCCGATCCTGGCGAAACGGCGTACGCCTTAACGAAAGCGGCGATTGTTGGCCTGACAAAATCGCTGGCGGTGGAGTACGCGCAGTCTGGTATTCGCGTTAACGCCATTTGCCCGGGATACGTGCGCACACCAATGGCGGAAAGCATTGCCCGCCAGTCGAACCCGGAAGATCCAGAGTCGGTGCTGACTGAAATGGCGAAAGCAATCCCGATGCGTCGCCTCGCCGATCCGCTGGAAGTCGGCGAACTGGCGGCCTTCCTCGCATCGGATGAATCCAGCTATTTAACCGGTACACAGAATGTGATTGATGGCGGCAGCACACTGCCGGAGACGGTTAGCGTCGGTATCTGATTCACCTCTGTTTCCTCCCTGCATTTGTGGGGAGGATTTCGTTTTAAACCCGGTTCTTATTCCCTTTTCAACTTCCAAATCACCAAACGGTATATAAAACCGTTACTCCTTTCACGTCCGTTATAAATATGATGGCTATTAGAAAGTCATTAAATTTATAAGGGTGCGCAATGGCCGTTAACTTACTGAAAAAGAACTCACTCGCGCTGGTCGCTTCTCTGCTGCTGGCGGGCCATGTACAGGCAACGGAACTGCTGAACAGTTCTTATGACGTCTCCCGCGAGCTGTTTGCCGCCCTGAATCCGCCGTTTGAGCAACAATGGGCAAAAGATAACGGCGGCGACAAACTGACGATAAAACAATCTCATGCCGGGTCATCAAAACAGGCGCTGGCGATTTTACAGGGCTTAAAAGCCGACGTTGTCACTTATAACCAGGTGACCGACGTACAAATCCTGCACGATAAAGGCAAGCTGATCCCGGCCGACTGGCAGTCGCGCCTGCCGAATAATAGCTCGCCGTTCTACTCCACCATGGGCTTCCTGGTGCGTAAGGGTAACCCGAAGAATATCCACGATTGGAACGACCTGGTGCGCTCCGACGTGAAGCTGATTTTCCCGAACCCGAAAACGTCGGGTAACGCGCGTTATACCTATCTGGCGGCATGGGGCGCAGCGGATAAAGCTGACGGTGGCGATAAAGCCAAAACCGAACAGTTTATGACCCAGTTCCTGAAAAACGTTGAAGTGTTCGATACCGGCGGTCGTGGCGCAACCACCACTTTTGCCGAGCGTGGCCTGGGTGATGTGCTGATTAGCTTCGAATCGGAAGTGAACAACATCCGTAAACAGTATGAAGCGCAGGGCTTTGAAGTGGTGATTCCGAAAACCAACATTCTGGCGGAATTCCCGGTGGCGTGGGTTGATAAAAACGTGCAGGCCAACGGTACGGAAAAAGCCGCCAAAGCCTATCTGAACTGGCTCTATAGCCCGCAGGCGCAAACCATCATCACCGACTATTACTACCGCGTGAATAACCCGGAGGTGATGGACAAACTGAAAGACAAATTCCCGCAGACCGAGCTGTTCCGCGTGGAAGACAAATTTGGCTCCTGGCCGGAAGTGATGAAAACCCACTTCACCAGCGGCGGCGAGTTAGACAAGCTGTTAGCGGCGGGGCGTAACTGATGTTTGCTGTCTCCTCCAGACGCGTGCTGCCGGGCTTTACCTTAAGCCTCGGCACCAGTCTGCTGTTTGTGTGCCTGATTTTGCTGCTGCCGCTCTCCGCGCTGGTGATGCAGCTGGCTCAGATGAGCTGGGCGCAGTACTGGGAGGTGATCACCAACCCGCAGGTAGTAGCGGCCTACAAAGTAACGCTGCTGTCAGCGTTTGTGGCATCGATTTTTAACGGCGTTTTCGGTCTGCTGATGGCGTGGATCCTAACCCGCTATCGCTTCCCAGGCCGCACGCTGCTTGATGCGCTGATGGATTTACCCTTTGCGCTGCCAACGGCTGTCGCCGGTTTAACGCTGGCCTCGCTCTTTTCCGTAAACGGTTTTTACGGTGAATGGCTGGCGAAGTTTGATATCAAAGTCACCTATACATGGCTGGGGATTGCGGTGGCGATGGCCTTTACCAGCATTCCGTTTGTGGTACGTACCGTGCAGCCGGTGCTGGAAGAGTTAGGCCCGGAATATGAAGAAGCGGCGGAAACGCTTGGTGCAACGCGCTGGCAGAGTTTCTGCAAAGTGGTGCTGCCGGAGCTTTCTCCGGCGCTGGTGGCGGGCGTGGCGCTGTCGTTTACCCGTAGTCTTGGTGAATTTGGCGCGGTGATTTTTATCGCCGGAAATATCGCGTGGAAGACGGAAGTGACGTCGCTGATGATTTTTGTGCGCTTACAGGAGTTTGATTACCCGGCAGCGAGCGCGATTGCTTCGGTGATCCTCGCGGCATCTCTGCTGCTGCTGTTCTCAATTAACACTCTGCAAAGTCGCTTTGGTCGGCGTGTGGTAGGTCATTAATGGCGGAAGTTACCCAATTGAAGCGTTATGACGCGCGCCCGATTAACTGGGGCAAATGGTTTCTGATTGGCATCGGGATGCTGGTATCGGCGTTCATCCTGCTGGTGCCGATGATTTATATCTTCGTACAGGCGTTCAGCAAAGGGCTGATGCCGGTTTTACAGAATCTGGCCGATCCGGACATGCTACACGCCATCTGGCTGACGGTGATGATCGCGCTGATTGCCGTACCGGTAAACCTGGTGTTCGGCATTCTGCTGGCCTGGCTGGTGACGCGCTTTAACTTCCCTGGACGCCAGTTACTGCTGACGCTACTGGACATTCCGTTTGCCGTATCGCCGGTGGTTGCCGGTCTGGTGTATCTGCTGTTCTACGGCTCTAACGGCCCGCTGGGCGGTTGGCTGGATGAACATAATCTGCAAATTATGTTCTCCTGGCCGGGAATGGTGCTGGTCACCATCTTCGTGACGTGTCCGTTTGTGGTGCGCGAACTGGTGCCGGTGATGTTAAGCCAGGGCAGTCAGGAAGACGAGGCGGCGATTTTGCTTGGCGCGTCTGGCTGGCAGATGTTCCGTCGTGTCACATTGCCGAACATCCGCTGGGCGCTGCTTTATGGCGTAGTGCTGACCAACGCCCGCGCGATTGGCGAGTTTGGCGCGGTGTCGGTGGTTTCCGGCTCGATTCGCGGCGAAACACTTTCGCTGCCGTTACAGATTGAATTGCTGGAGCAGGACTACAACACCGTCGGCTCCTTTACCGCTGCGGCACTGTTAACGCTGATGGCGATTATCACCCTGTTTTTAAAAAGTATGTTGCAGTGGCGCCTGGAGAATCAGGAAAAACGCGCACAGCAGGAGGAACATCATGAGCATTGAGATTGCCAATATTAAGAAGTCGTTTGGTCGCACCCAGGTGCTGAACGATATCTCACTGGATATTCCTTCAGGTCAGATGGTCGCGTTGCTGGGGCCGTCCGGTTCCGGGAAAACCACGCTGCTGCGCATTATCGCCGGGCTGGAGCATCAAACCAGCGGGCATATTCGCTTCCACGGCACCGACGTCAGCCGCCTGCACGCGCGCGATCGCAAGGTCGGTTTCGTGTTCCAGCATTACGCGCTGTTCCGTCATATGACGGTGTTCGACAATATCGCTTTTGGCCTGACGGTGCTGCCGCGTCGCGAGCGCCCGAATGCCGCAGCCATCAAAGCGAAAGTGACAAAATTGCTGGAGATGGTGCAGCTTGCTCATCTGGCAGATCGTTATCCGGCACAGCTTTCCGGCGGCCAGAAACAGCGCGTGGCGCTGGCGCGCGCGCTGGCTGTAGAACCGCAAATTCTGCTGCTTGATGAACCGTTTGGCGCGCTGGATGCGCAGGTGCGTAAAGAGCTGCGTCGCTGGCTGCGTCAACTGCATGAAGAGCTGAAATTCACCAGCGTGTTCGTGACCCACGACCAGGAAGAAGCGACGGAAGTAGCTGATCGTGTAGTGGTGATGAGCCAGGGCAATATTGAACAGGCTGATGCGCCGGAGCAGGTATGGCGCGAACCAGCGACCCGTTTTGTGCTCGAATTTATGGGCGAAGTGAACCGCCTGCAGGGAACCATTCGCGGCGGGCAGTTCCATGTTGGCGCACATCGCTGGCCGCTGGGCTACACACCTGCTTATCAGGGGCCGGTGGATCTCTTCCTGCGCCCGTGGGAAGTGGATATCAGCCGCCGTACCAGTCTCGATTCGCCGCTGCCGGTACAGGTACTGGAAGCCAGCCCGAAAGGTCACTACACCCAATTAGTGGTGCAGCCGCTGGGGTGGTACAACGAACCGCTGACGGTCGTGATGCATGGCGACGATGCCCCGCAGCGTGGCGAGCGTTTATTCGTTGGTCTGCAACATGCGCGGCTGTATAACGGCGACGAGCGTATCGAAACCCGCGATGAGGAACTTGCTCTCGCACAAAGCGCCTGATAGGTTGAGTGAATGTTAAACGCCCGGAGGCGCTTCCCGCGATCCGGGCTTTTTAATGGCAAGGTTTGTAACCTGTAGACCTGATAAGACGCGCAAGCGTCGCATCAGGCAACACCACGTATGGATAGAGATCGTGAGTACATTAGAACAAACAATAGGCAATACGCCTCTGGTGAAGTTGCAGCGAATGGGGCCGGATAACGGCAGTGAAGTGTGGTTAAAACTGGAAGGCAATAACCCGGCAGGTTCGGTGAAAGATCGTGCGGCACTTTCGATGATCGTCGAGGCGGAAAAGCGCGGGGAAATTAAACCGGGTGATGTCTTAATCGAAGCCACCAGTGGTAACACCGGCATTGCGCTGGCAATGATTGCCGCGCTGAAAGGCTATCGCATGAAATTGCTGATGCCCGACAACATGAGCCAGGAACGCCGTGCGGCGATGCGTGCTTATGGTGCGGAACTGATTCTTGTCACCAAAGAGCAGGGCATGGAAGGTGCGCGCGATCTGGCGCTGGAGATGGCGAATCGTGGCGAAGGAAAGCTGCTCGATCAGTTTAATAATCCCGATAACCCTTACGCCCATTACACCACTACCGGGCCGGAAATCTGGCAGCAAACCGGCGGGCGCATTACCCATTTTGTCTCCAGCATGGGAACAACCGGCACTATCACCGGCGTTTCACGCTTTATGCGCGAACAATCCAAACCAGTAACGATTGTTGGCCTGCAGCCGGAAGAAGGCAGCAGTATTCCCGGCATTCGCCGCTGGCCTGCGGAATATCTGCCGGGGATTTTCAACGCTTCTCTGGTGGATGAGGTGCTGGATATTCATCAGCGCGATGCAGAAAACACCATGCGCGAACTGGCAGTGCGGGAAGGAATATTCTGTGGCGTCAGCTCCGGCGGCGCGGTTGCCGGAGCACTGCGGGTGGCAAAAGCTAACCCTGGTGCGGTGGTGGTAGCGATCATCTGCGATCGTGGCGATCGCTACCTTTCCACCGGGGTGTTTGGGGAAGAGCATTTTAGCCAGGGGGCGGGGATTTAAGATTATTGCGCAGGCACCGTTTTATCCGTCTGCGCAATTAGCGCATGTAAAAAAGGCTGTGCGTTCTCATCGCTCTTACCGGGGATCTTCACAATATACGGCTTCCCGGTAATCGATGACGACGAAGCAACCTTATCAATAAACTGCTCGGCAGTGTCAATGCGGTTACGGGTATTGCCCAGCTTCAGACGCAGATGAGAAACCGCTTCATCGCAGGTATGTTCATCACCGTTGCGCACAAATATCAAATCCTTTTTCTGTGCTAATCCCTCCAGCATGGCGTTGATGCGGGCTTCTTCATGGGCAGTTAACTTCGCGTAAGCGGGGAGTGTCATTAGTAGTGTAATGACCAGACAAATGATTTTCTTCATTGAATTACCTTATCCTTGTTTTGTGATAGCCGATTTGACTGCCAGAATCAGGTAAAGTTTCGGTTGGAATACGATGAGGATCATCGGCAAGGAGAAAAAATTAAATGAGTAGTTTGTTGTTGTTTAACGATAAGAGCAGGGCGCTGCAGGCGGATATCGTCGCCGTGCAGTCGCAGGTGGTTTACGGCAGCGTGGGCAACAGCATTGCCGTGCCTGCTATCAAACAGAACGGTCTGAATGTTTTTGCCGTGCCGACGGTATTGCTGAGCAATACGCCGCATTATGACACTTTCTACGGTGGTGCGATTCCGGATGAATGGTTTAGCGGTTATTTGCGTGCGCTTCAGGAGCGTGATGCGCTGCGCCAGCTGCGCGCTGTAACCACGGGCTATATGGGAACGGCATCGCAAATCAAAATCCTTGCCGAGTGGCTGACTGCGCTACGCAAAGACCATCCTGACCTATTGATCATGGTCGATCCGGTGATTGGCGATATTGATAGCGGAATTTATGTCAAACCTGACCTTCCCGAGGCGTATCGACAATATTTACTGCCGCTGGCGCAGGGAATTACCCCCAATATCTTTGAGCTGGAAATCCTGACCGGTAAAAATTGCCGCGATCTCGACAGTGCCATTGCTGCCGCAAAAAGTCTGCTTTCAGACACATTAAAATGGGTGGTGATTACCAGCGCCTCCGGTAATGAAGAAAATCAGGAGATGCAGGTGGTGGTGGTCAGTGCCGACAGCGTGAATGTCATTTCCCATTCACGGGTAAAAACCGACCTGAAAGGGACTGGCGACCTGTTTTGTGCTCAGCTTATCAGTGGTTTGCTGAAAGGGAAGGCGTTAAACGATGCGGTGCACCGTGCGGGGTTGCGCGTACTGGAAGTGATGCGCTACACCCAGCAGCATGAGAGCGATGAATTGATTTTGCCGCCGCTGGCGGAAGCATAAAAAATGGCGCCGATGGGCGCCATTTTTCACTGCGGCAAGAATTACTTCTTGATGCGGATAACCGGGGTTTCACCCACGGTTACGCTACCGGACAGTTTGATCAGTTCTTTGATTTCGTCCATGTTGGAGATAACAACCGGAGTCAGGGTAGACTTGGCTTTCTCTTCCAGTAGCGGCAGATCAAATTCAATGACAGTATCGCCAACTTTCACGCGCTGACCTTCTTCAGCAATACGCTTGAAGCCTTCGCCTTTCAGTTCAACGGTGTCGATACCGAAGTGGACGAACAGTTCAACGCCGCTATCAGATTCGATAGAGAACGCGTGATTGGTTTCAAAGATTTTACCAATGGTACCGTCTACAGGCGCGACCATTTTGTTACCCGTTGGTTTGATAGCAATACCATCACCAACGATTTTTTCCGCAAAAACGACATCCGGCACGTCTTCGATATTGACGATCTCGCCAGAGAGCGGAGCAATGATCTCAATAGTTCCGGTATCCTTCTTGTCGTCGGAAACCAGAGATTTCAGTTTATCGAACAAACCCATGATCTTCTCCTAAGCAGTAAATTGGGCCGCATCTCGTGGATTAGCAGATTGTTTTTTCTTCAATGAACTTGTTAACCAGCGTCATTAACTCGTCCGTTGTCGGTTGAGCAAGAGCCTGCTCTGCTAACACCTTCGCATCTTCGAAGTTCGTGTTACGGATAATCTTCTTAATGCGCGGGATAGAAATGGCGCTCATAGAGAATTCGTCCAGACCCATCCCCAGCAACAGAAGTGTAGCACGTTCATCGCCAGCAAGCTCACCACACATGCCAGTCCATTTGCCTTCAGCATGAGAAGCATCAATAACTTGCTTGATCAAGTTCAGCACGGACGGTGACATTGGTTGGTAAAGGTGTGAAATCATATCATTACCACGGTCAACTGCCAGAGTGTACTGCGTTAAATCATTGGTGCCGATACTAAAGAAATCAACTTCTTTGGCTAAATGACGTGCAATTGTTGCGGCAGCCGGTGTTTCCACCATTACGCCGATTTCAATTGACTCGTCAAACGCTTTACCTTCGTCGCGCAGTTCCTGTTTGTAGATTTCGATCTCTTTGCGCAGTGCACGCACTTCTTCAACAGAGATGATCATCGGGAACATAATGCGCAATTTACCGAAAGCCGAGGCACGCAGGATAGCGCGGAGCTGATCGCGCAGGATCTCTTTACGATCCATCGCGATACGGATAGCGCGCCAGCCGAGGAACGGGTTCTCTTCTTTCGGGAAGTTCATGTATGGCAGCTCTTTGTCGCCGCCGATGTCCATGGTACGAACGATAACCGCCTGCGAGCCACACGCTTCAGCCACTGCTTTGTAAGCAGCAAACTGTTCTTCTTCAGTGGGCAGCGCGTCGCGGTCCATGAACAGGAACTCAGTACGATACAGACCAACGCCTTCAGCGCCGTTACGCTCTGCACCTTCAACGTCACGAACCGTACCAATGTTAGCGCATACTTCTACCTGGTGACCGTCCAGCGTAATAGCTGGCAGATCTTTCAGTTTAGCAAGCTCTGCTTTTTCAGAAGCCACTTGCTCCTGAACAGCGCGCATTTTATCAATAACTTCGTTGGTTGGATTGACGTAAACCTGATTATTTACGGCATCCAGAATCAGATAGTCGTCATTTTTCACCTGAGAGGTGACGCTACCGGTACCCACGATAGCAGGCAGTTCCAGAGAACGCGCCATGATAGAGGTGTGGGAAGTACGGCCACCCGCGTCGGTGATGAAACCCAGCACCTTCTTCAGGTTCAGCTGTGCGGTTTCGGACGGCGTCAGGTCAGCGGCAACCAGAATGACTTCATCCTGAATGGCGCTCAGGTCGATAATCTTCAGGCCCAGGATGTTGCGCAGCAGGCGCTTACCTATATCACGTACGTCAGCCGCACGTTCTTTCAGGTATTCATCATCCAGCTCTTCCAGGGCAGAAGCCTGACCTTCGATAACTTCATGAGCAGCTGCGTCAGCTGTCATGTGTTTATCTTTAATCAGGGCTATGATTTCCTGCTCTAGCTCCTCATCTTCGAGCAGCATAATATGCCCTTCAAAGATGGCTTCTTTTTCTTCACCGAACGTTTCACCAGCTTTCGTTTTGATCGTTTCCAGCTGGGCTGATGCCTTGGCACGACCGCTCAGAAAACGTTCAACTTCCTGATCAACCTGGTCGGCAGAAATTTTTTTCCGGTCAATGACAATTTCGTCTTCTTTCAGAAGCAGAGCTTTACCGAAAGCGATACCCGGGGATGCTAAAATGCCTGAAATCATAACCCTACCTTACTTGTGACTGATTTTTAAAAGAACCCGGGAAATTACTCGAGTTCCGCCATCAGTTTAACCAGATGTTCAACCGCTTTCTGCTCGTCTTCGCCTTCTGCGGAGATAGTCACAACGGTACCTTGAGTCAGGCCCAGAGTCTGCAGTTTAAACAGGCTTTTCGCGCTGGCGCTTTTGCCGTTGGAAGTCACAGTAATTTCAGAAGTGAAGCCCTTAGCTTCTTTTACAAACTGGGCAGCAGGGCGGGTGTGCAGACCGTTCGGAGCGGTAATGGTAACTTCTTGCTGGAACATTGTATTTCCCCAACTTATAGGTTTAATGTTGTGGAACTAAAGTCTAGCCTGGCGGTTCGACTTTAGCCTGTATTGTTAGCGCCAGTTTTTAACAGACGCGACGCACGAAGAGCGCAATACAGTCCATTGCTGGCGGGTGTTGACCGCTGACGTTTCGTACGTCATTAAACATTATGCCGCTAAAGGAAGAATTGAACCAAATCATAAAATCGATTCAGCTTTGGCTTTTCCTGTAACGATTAATTTCGCGCATCAAAATAATTAGTCTGGTTAAATACCAGTTCCGACAGGCTGAATCAATGCCAGGAGGGGCGAAAGTTTGAAGCAGGCCACAAAAAAGCACCTAAAAAGGTGCTTTTTTACGCATTTTTAACAAGCTGGCATTACTGTTGCAGTTCTTTCTCAGTGAAGAGATCGGCAAACAATGCGGTGCTTAAATAACGCTCACCCGATGACGGTAGAATAACCACAATATTCTTGTTGGTAAAGCTTTCATCTTCTTGTAGTTTCAACGCCGCAGCAACAGCTGCTCCAGAAGAGATACCTGCAAGAATACCTTCTTCTTCCATCAGACGACGCGCGGTAGAAATCGCTTCTTCATTGGTGATGCCAATGACTTTATCGACCAGCTTGAGATCGAGGTTAGCTGGGATAAAACCAGCGCCAATACCCTGAATTTTATGCGGGCCAGGTTTAATCTCTTCACCAGCCAGTGCCTGGGCGATAACTGGAGAATCGGTTGGCTCAACGGCGACAGAGATAAGATCGGTCTTGCCTTTGGTGCCTTTAATGTAGCGGCTGACGCCAGTCAGCGTACCGCCAGTCCCAACGCCAGCAATAAATACATCAACCTGACCGTCGGTATCTTCCCAGATCTCCGGACCGGTGGTTTTTTCGTGAATTTCAGGGTTTGCCGGATTGCTGAATTGTTGCAGCAGCAGGTATTTCTCTGGATTGCTGGCGACAATTTCTTCTGCTTTTTGGATTGCGCCTTTCATGCCTTTAGCACCTTCCGTCAGCACCAGGTTTGCACCTAACGCTTTCAGCAGCTTGCGGCGTTCAATACTCATGGTTTCTGGCATGGTCAGGGTGAGTTTGTAACCGCGAGCGGCAGCTACATAGGCCAGTGCAATCCCGGTATTACCGCTGGTTGGTTCAACCAGTTCAACGCCTGGTTTCAGCACGCCGCGCTTTTCGGCATCCCAAATCATGTTGGCACCGATACGGCACTTAACGCTGAAGCTGGGGTTACGAGATTCCACCTTCGCCAGAATGCGTCCGTTACCGATGCGATTCAGGCGAACCAGCGGCGTGTGACCGATAGTCAGCGAGTTATCTTCAAAAATCTTACTCATGGCCTGTCCTTAACTGTATGAAATTGGGATACAACAGGTAGCATACCCGCTCAGAGAATATGCGGAAGTAAGGATTTAGCATATCTATATACAGAAGGGAAATAATGACATGCAAGATGGAATAAGGGGCGGCATAAGCCACCCCTGTTTCACACAAACGGTTTACAAAATAACCGGTAGATTGTTACCGCCACATCGCGTGTTTATCGCGATAGCAATCGACCCACATCGCCGTCGCGCCACAAACGGCAACGGGCATGATGAACAGATTAAGCAGCGGGATCATCGTAAACAGGCTGGTTAAAGCACCAAACTGCATATTGGTGATTTTGCGTGTGCGCAGGGCGGTGCGCATCTCTTTAAACGGCACTTTGTGGTTATCGAAGGGGTAATCGCAATACTGGATGGCTAACATCCAGGCGCTAAACAGGAACCACAGTACCGGCGCGACGGTTTGCCCAATACCAGGGATTAAGTAAAGAATTAGCAATACAATTGCGCGCGGCAGATACCAGGCAAATTTTTGCCATTCGCGTTTCATGATTCGCGGCACATCTTTCATGATACCGAAAATCCCAGTATCTGGCGGTGTAGCGCCAGTCAATCGTGCTTCCAGTTGTTCAGCCAATAAACCGTTAAACGGAGCGGCAATCCAGTTAGCAATCGTGGAGAAGAAATAGCCAAACACTAACAGCACAGAGATGACAGCCAGAGGCCACAACAGATAACTCAGCCATTGTAGCCAGTCCGGAACGTAACTCATGAGAGTCGGGATCCAGACATCGAGCTGTGTAAAGAGCCACCAGAATGCGCCCCCCATCAACAAAATATTGACCAGCAGCGGTAAAATAACGAAACGCCGAATCCCAGGTTGCGAGACGAGCTTCCAGCCTTGCGCAAAATAGTAAAAACCGCTGCGTGGGGCAGATGTGAATGATGAAACCATAATCAGGATGAGCTCCTTTTGACCAATCCCAGGAAAATTCTGCGTATTTTACCGGGTAATTGCGCAATGGACAGTTAGGATATGTTCGAAAAAACAGCAAAAAGCACGATTTCATCTATCTTTGTGCTGTGAAAGTTAATAGTGCACTTGCACTTGAGGTAATCGGCAAATACTCTTAGTGAGTAAATGTTTGCCGTGGTGGCAAGGTGTTAGAACAACAGAGAATATAATGATGCAGGATTTGCGTCTGATATTAATCATTGTTGGCGCGATCGCCATAATCGCTTTACTGGTACATGGTTTCTGGACCAGCCGTAAAGAACGATCTTCTATGTTCCGCGATCGGCCATTAAAACGAATGAAGTCAAAACGTGACGACGATTCTTATGACGAGGATGTCGAAGATGATGAGGGCGTTGGTGAGGTTCGTGTTCACCGCGTGAATCATGCCCCGGCTAACGCTCAGGAGCATGAGGCTGCTCGTCCGTCGCCGCAACACCAGTACCAACCGCCTTATGCGTCTGCGCAGCCGCGTCAACCGGTCCAGCAGCCGCCTGAAGCGCAGGTACCGCCGCAACATGCTCCGCGTCCAGCGCAGCCGGTGCAGCAGCCTGCCTATCAGCCGCAGCCTGAACAGCCGTTGCAGCAGCCAGTTTCGCCACAGGTCGCGCCAGCGCCGCAGCCTGTGCATTCAGCACCGCAACCGGCACAACAGGCTTTCCAGCCTGCAGAACCCGTAGCGGCACCACAGCCTGAGCCTGTAGCGGAACCGGCTCCAGTTATGGATAAACCGAAGCGCAAAGAAGCGGTGATTATCATGAACGTCGCGGCGCATCACGGTAGCGAGCTAAACGGTGAACTGCTTCTTAACAGCATTCAACAAGCGGGCTTCATTTTTGGCGATATGAATATTTACCATCGTCATCTTAGCCCGGATGGCAGCGGCCCGGCGTTATTCAGCCTGGCGAATATGGTGAAACCGGGAACCTTTGATCCTGAAATGAAGGATTTCACTACTCCGGGTGTCACCATCTTTATGCAGGTACCGTCTTACGGTGACGAGCTGCAGAACTTCAAGCTGATGCTGCAATCTGCGCAGCATATTGCCGATGAAGTGGGCGGTGTCGTGCTTGACGATCAGCGCCGTATGATGACTCCGCAGAAATTGCGCGAGTACCAGGACATCATCCGCGAAGTCAAAGACGCCAACGCCTGATACACTTAAGGCAAATTAACTCCTCTTCGAACCCCCGCTTGTCGGGGGTTTTTAGCATTGATGGTGCGATATGGAATCAATCGAACAACAACTGACAGAACTGCGAACGACGCTTCGCCATCATGAATATCTTTATCATGTGATGGATGCGCCGGAAATTCCCGACGCTGAATACGACAGGCTGATGCGCGAACTGCGCGAGCTGGAAACCAAACATCCAGAACTGATTACGCCTGATTCGCCTACCCAACGTGTAGGCGCTGCGCCGCTGGCGGCTTTCAGCCAGATACGCCATGAAGTACCAATGCTGTCACTGGATAACGTTTTTGATGAAGAAAGCTTTCTTGCTTTCAACAAACGTGTGCAGGACCGTCTGAAAAACAACGAGAAAGTCACCTGGTGCTGTGAGCTGAAGCTGGATGGCCTTGCCGTCAGTATTCTGTATGAAAATGGCGTTTTAGTCAGTGCCGCGACCCGTGGCGATGGCACCACCGGGGAAGATATCACGTCTAATGTGCGTACTATTCGCGCTATTCCGCTGAAGCTGCACGGAGAGAATATCCCGGCGCGTCTGGAAGTGCGTGGTGAAGTGTTCCTGCCGCAGGCGGGGTTCGAAAAGATTAACGAAGATGCGCGACGCACGGGCGGGAAAGTTTTTGCTAACCCACGTAATGCGGCAGCTGGTTCACTGCGTCAGCTTGATCCGCGTATTACAGCGAAGCGACCGCTCACTTTTTTCTGCTATGGCGTTGGTGTTCTGGAAGGTGGCGAGCTGCCGGATACTCATCTTGGCCGTTTACTGC
>NZ_CAOLGM010000014.1:0-52572 GCF_948475835.1 uncultured Escherichia sp.
TAATGAAAGAATCTTCATAAGTTTAGTGGGTTCAGCATCAGAGATGTCTGGTGAGTGCTGTAGAAGCAGGAATAATCTCATTCAATTTTTCACGCCAAATGAAAGGGAGATTAAATATTTGTCAGTTTATGTCAGTGCGGAAAACTAAAAATAAAACACATAGATCAGATCCATAATTGCCAACAATCCCCAGAGAAAAAGATAAAGCATCAGATGCTCGCGAATATTATTGATGAGATAGTGCAACAGCCGACGCATTAAATACTCCTGTAAAAACGGCCTCATTCTGGAGGCCGTAATGATGATTATTGGAAGCGGGAAAGCCTGAATGGCGTCAAATCAAAATCGCTTTTTTTGTCTTGCGCAAAATCGGCAGCTATTTCCCCTAAAACTGACGCAAATTTAAAACCGTGCCCACTCAGGCCGGTAATGAGCAGTGTATTATCGTGGCCGGGTAGGGTATCGATAATAAAATCTTCGTCAGGCGAATTATTATAGGTGCAGGCAGCGCCGTACAGGCAGCAACCGATACCCGGCAATACATTGCGCAAGAACGGGAAGGCTTCCGAACCATCGCTGACCACTTCCGCAAACGGAACACGTTCATCCGCTGAATGGATAACCTGGCCTCCGTTATGTTTGCCAATCTTCAACGCGTCGTTTTCTGCCGGAAAACCATAATATTGATCGCCATTGGGCAGTTCACCGGTAAACGCCGGGAATTTATTCTTCACGCTATAGCGGCCATCGGCCTGATACCAGGCAAATACTTTACGTACGGGCTGGACAGGCAGCTCCGGGAGCAGGTCTTTTACCCATGTTCCCGCGCAGACAATCGCTTTTTTCGCCTGATACTCACCGTCAACGGTTTCAATAGTTACGCCATCATCGTCATGACGAATTGCGGTGACCGGGCAGTTGAACAGTTGCGCACAGCCCGCTTCCTTCGCCAGTTGGATCCAGGTTTTAATCGCCAGTTCGCTGCGCAAAAAACCGGAATCAGTCTCAAATAAGCCGATGTAGTTGTCCGGGACGCGTATTTCTGGCCAGCGGGCCATAATCCCTTGCGCATCGAGCTTTTCAACGTTGAGTTGCCACTGTTCGGCGCTGTGGGCGACGTTGGCGAGAAATGCGGAGTCAGCCGGGCCGAGGTTAATGACACCAGAGCGTACAAAAATGGGATCATCTTCGTTGTGGCGGGAAAGTTCATCCCACAGCGTTTGCGCGCGGAGGACCAACGGGACATACTTTTCGCCTTCACCATAAGCATGGCGAATTAATCGCGTATCGCCGTGGTGGCTGCCGTGTTGATGCGGTGGCATATGGGCGTCGGTCATTAGCACGTTTAAACCGGCGCGGGTTGCATAATACCCGGCGGCAGCGCCTACGGAACCGCTGCCAATAATGATGAGATCGTATTTCATTTTTTTCTCTCTGCTCTCATGGTTTAAGCAGAGTAATTAACTGAATGCAGATATACAACCCAGAAATGGTAAAGGCACCGGTGAGGTGCCTTTTGGGTGGATGGTCATGTCATGTTAATGACGCCGATACTCGTTTACCGGGAAATCACCGGATTCAATTTTGGCGATTCCTGCTTCTAATATCGAAATAAATTGTCTGGCAACATCAGTGGTTAACCAGAGCGTCTGACCAACTTCAGTCCCTTCCTGCTCGGACTTATTTGGGGTCTGGTAGTGCAAACGCAACATCAGCGCATCATAGCTATCAACGGTGCTGATGTCCCACCCTACGAGCGGATGAGTCTGAATGACTTCATTATTTTTTTCCATCATGGCCCCCTAATTCGTGTTACTAGACAACGTTATTCGAGGTTCAATGCGTTTTTATCTGAAGCAACTTCAGTATACCAATAAGTAAGGGTATTCACCGAATTTTTAAAGGGGGGAACAGATAAATTTCTGCTTTTAAGATTTATATGAACAATAAAACAGCATGTCATTCATATTTTTTTAGCATATTGTGCAATTATTTTGAGGAAGTGTAGAAATTTTGTACTCAAAATTTGTAAGTAAAATAAAAAAGCCGGGGCGACCCGGCAAAAACAAAAATCACTGCATATTATTCGCTGACAAACCAGTCATCGGCGCTTTCCCACGTTTCCTGGAGAATTTCGCTAATGCGCTGTTTATCTTCTTTTGTTGCGCCAATAACCGATAAATTATTCGCTGCGGCATAACGTACCGATACGTGGCCTTCATTATCAGGAAACGCATACTGAATACGGCGGGAAAGTTCGCCAGCCAGGGCGTCAATAGCCCCAGCTGGCAATGGAGAAGTTTTCGCTATGGTGACTTCAATTCGCATAATAGCCCCCTGTTGAATATACTGGTTATTTATACAGGTAAAATAACCTAATGACAACAGGAAGCTACAATTTTTATTGTTTAACGGACCAGCGTACCGTTTCCCCGGCGAGGAATGGCACCAGGGTGTCATCAGTCAGTGCGATGCTTTCAGCAACCTGTTGCTCTTCACGTACCAGTTCGATGAATGTGTCGTTGACCGGCAAGCCATAGAACTGCGGGCCGTTTACAGAACAGAATGCTTCAAAGTGCTGCAGAGCATTCATCTCTTCAAAGACGGTAGCGTAACTGCCCAGCGCGGTTGGGGCGTTGAAGCAGCCCGCGCAGCCGCAACTGCTCTCTTTGCGATGACGTGCATGTGGCGCAGAATCCGTACCGAGGAATACTCGATTAAAACCGCTGGCGACCAGTTCACGCAATGCCTGTTGGTGAATATTGCGTTTGAGGATGGGTAAACAATACAGGTGCGGACGCACGCCACCAACCAGCATATGGTTGCGGTTAAACATCAGATGCTGCGGAGTGATGGTGGCAGCCAGCCGTTCATTTCCGTCACGGACATAGTCGGCAGCATCTTTGGTGGTGATGTGCTCAAAAACGACTTTCAGCGCAGTCAGGCGCTGGCGCAGAGGTTCCATCACGCTTTCTATAAAGCGCGCTTCACGATCAAAAATGTCGATATCTGCATGTGTCACTTCACCATGCACCAGTAGCGGCATACCGATTTTTTCCATGCGCTCAAGTACCGGCATGATTGCGTCAATTGACGTCACGCCGTGGCTGGAGTTAGTGGTTGCGTTTGCCGGATAAAGTTTTGCAGCGGTGAACACGCCTTCGTTAAATCCGCGCTCCAGCTCATTAGGATCCAGCGAATCTGTTAAATAACAGGTCATCAATGGGGTGAAATTGTGCCCGGCAGGTACGGCATCAAGAATACGTTGGCGATACGCCACGGCAGCCTCAACTGTGGTCACGGGCGGAGCCAGATTGGGCATTACGATAGCCCGTCCATAAATTTCGCTGGTATACGGCACGACAGTTTTTAACATGTCGCCATCGCGGAGGTGAAGGTGCCAGTCGTCTGGGCGGCGGATCTTTAATACCTGGGATGGTGCAGTCATTAATCTCTATGCTCCGGCTGAAGGGATGTTTTTGCCGGACACAAAGGATAAGCGGAAACGTTTTCCTTTGCACGAAAAATAAAGGGCGCGAATGCGCCCTCGTGATTAATCAGTAAATGGAATGACAATTTCGCCTGGCTTCACTTCAATGCCTTTCGCCAGTTTTTTCGCCATTGCTTCGCCCTGGCTGCCATCTTCGCGCAGGACGTAAGCAGGTTGCTGGTTAAAGTAATTGCGTAATGCCTGGTTCAAATAGGGAAGCAACGTTTGCATCACCGTTTGCATTTTTTCCGGTTGTACCGTCGCATCGACCACTTCCATCTCTTTCAGGAAGATCGCGCCTTTTTCTTTATCAAACACGGGCAGCGCTTTCAGCTTCAGTTTCATGGTCGCTTTCTGGCTACCGAACAGGGAGTTCATGTCCAGATTGGCGTCTCCGGTTAGGGTAACCTTATTCGGCTCTTCGCGACCAATTTGGCTGGTCAGGTTTGTCAGAACAATATGGGCGTCAGCCACGCCGGGTAAACCGATATCTTTTGAGAAATTATTATGTTTCGCAAGCGACTGGTTAATTTCTTGTTCGGTGATGGTGTATTGGGTGAGTTGATTACAGCCAACGAGCAGGCCACTGACGATCAATGCAGCGGCAAATAAAAACTTGTTCATGGTAGTCCTCGACATGAAATCTGCGTCAATATCCTGACACAACGCAGCATGTGTCACCAGCGATAAACTCACCAGCAGAAAAAACTGAAAACGGCGGCAACCCGCGAATACAGGCTGCCGCGGCGGGTCAGGATTAAATCGCCATTGATGATAACAAATTGATTTGTGTCTGTTTCGCCATATTATCGCGGTAATCAGCAACGCGGCTTGGCCAGTTGATTCCGGCTACCAGCGTCAGATTACGTAGTAGCGGAAATAGCTGAATATCATCTTCTGAAAGTTCGCCATTCACGGCGTTCGGTTTGACGATCAGTTTATCCAGCGCACGTAAATCATCGCTGATATTCTTAATCAGACCGTCAGAGTGGGCCAGCAGGTCGGCAAAATTACCCGCGCTGGCCTCTTTCTTGTCGACGAAATATTTGCGTGCGGCGGGAGTAGAAAACTCATCAAATGCCGATTTGGCAAAACGCGGCAACAGCAGTTTGTTGGCGTAGCCATTGACCTTGCGCAGCCACTCTTCAATGGCAGGGGAACGTTTGCCGGTCAGTAACGGTTTGCCGTCGAGTTTATCGACATAGTGAACGATGTCCATGCTTTCTGGCATATAGCGGCTGTCATCTTTTTGCAGAATGGGAACCTGTTTTTGACCGACCATCCGGGTGGGTGTTTCTGCGTCGTCGTTGAGCAGAACATGTAATTCGACGGGGATATTTTTCAGGCCGAAAATCATGCGGGCTTTGAGGCAGTAAGGGCAGTGATCGTAAATGTATAGCTTCACGTGACTCCTCCATTTGGCTGTCAGTTCACTTTCAGTATGGAGGAGTCAGGGGGGAGTATCAAATCAGGCGTCGCGTTCAAGCAAACGACGCGCGGCGCGTTTCTGGCTAAACTGCCAACCCAGCGCAAGGAAAGTGAAGATGCCAATAATGCCCAGCATCATCCACGGAAGCTCTGGCTGGTGCGCCGATTTACCCAGGTCAAACAGCCAGCCGCCACCGATATAACCAATAGCGCCGCCAATCGCCAGACCCAGACGGCTACACCCCATATAGCTGCCGCGAGCTCTTGCGTCCGCCAGCGAAGCACTTAAGGTTTCACGCGCAGGCTCGGCAATGATCGACCCGATATAAAACAGACAAATCAGGGTGAAAAGTTGTTGCAGGCCGCTGACCATGCCCACCGGCATCATGCTTAATGACATTATCAACAGCCCAGCCATCAACCGGTGTTCCAGACGAAAATGCTTTTCACTCCAGCGGGCGATAGGGTAGAGCAACGTTAACGACAGACACGCTTCAATGGCATACATCCATTTAACGGCAGAGGGCGCGCCAGCCACGTCGTTGACCATAATTGGCAGCATCAGCATCACTTGTACAGCCAGCATGTAGTAACCCGCCAGCGTCAGGACATAGGTGACAAAACGCTTGTCACGCATCACGCGGGTCATGCCTTCGCGAACGGGCGTGCGTACGGTGGAGAGTTTCCATGCTGGTAACAACCACGCATTGAACGCTGCACACAGCACAAACAAAACGGCCCCTGTGGCGCAGACCAGGCGAAAGTCGTATTGCAACAGCCAGCTCCCCAACAATGCGCCAATGACTGCACCGGCACTGTCCTGCATCATCAACAGCGAGAAAAAACGACCACGCTGTTGTGGACGGATTAGTTTCACCACCAGCGCCGAACGCGGCGGATCAAACAACGTGCCGCCGAGTCCCGAGAGCAGGCATGAAAACCACAATAGCCACGGTTCGTGGGCGATACCCATTGTGGCGAATCCGGCAGCGCGCATCAGCATACCGGTAACAATCATCGGTTTGGCACCAAAGCGGTCGGCAATTGCGCCGCCGAAAATACCCAGACCTTGCTGAATAAACTGGCGTAGACCGAGAGCAATACCGACCATGACGGCGGCCCAGCCCATTTGATCAACGAAGCGGATAGAGATCAGCGGGAAGACAACAAAGAACCCCAGCACGACCAGCATATTATCGATGAGCAGGAAATATTTACCCAGGTTCCTCGCCTGCGACACGCGGGACATTTCCCCTCCCGGGAAATAAAAGATGAGCACTTTCTATTCTGCATTGCCGCTAAGACTTTTCCCATCACTTCGGGGACAATATTTTTTTATCAAAACGTCGCTTTGATAGAGAGTTTTTATCAAATATGTGAATAATGCAGAAAATGGCATTTTGGACTTTTCACAGGGTCTGGTTGCGCAGGTATAGTAATACTTACAGCGTATTAAAGACGTTACGGGAAGGAGTAGGTATAGAATGTTTGGCTATCGCAGTAACGTGCCAAAAGTGCGCTTAACCACAGACCGACTGGTCGTGCGTCTGGTGCATGATCGTGATGCCTGGCGTCTTGCGGATTATTACGCAGAGAATCGCCATTTCCTCAAGCCCTGGGAGCCAGTGCGCGACGAAAGCCACTGTTATCCATCAGGCTGGCAGGCCAGGCTGGGGATGATTAACGAATTTCATAAACAAGGTTCAGCTTTCTACTTTGGTTTATTCGACCCGGACGAAAAAGAGATTATTGGCGTTGCCAATTTTTCCAATGTTGTTCGCGGCTCTTTTCATGCCTGCTATCTCGGTTATTCGATTGGGCAAAAATGGCAGGGCAAAGGACTCATGTTTGAAGCCCTGACCGCAGCCATTCGTTATATGCAGCGCACCCAACATATTCATCGCATTATGGCTAATTATATGCCGCACAATAAACGCAGCGGTGATTTACTGGCGCGACTGGGTTTTGAAAAAGAAGGCTATGCGAAAGACTATCTGTTGATTGATGGACAATGGCGCGATCACGTACTGACGGCATTAACGACCCCAGACTGGACGCCCGGCCGCTAAGGAGAATCTCATGAAATATCAACTTACTGCCCTTGAAGCTCGCGTGATTGGTTGCTTGCTGGAAAAGCAGGTGACCACGCCGGAGCAATACCCGCTCTCAGTCAATGGTGTAGTCACGGCCTGTAATCAGAAAACGAACCGTGAACCGGTCATGAATCTGAGTGAATCCGAAGTGCAGGAACAGCTGGATAATCTGGTCAAACGTCATTATCTACGCACAGTGAGCGGTTTTGGTAATCGGGTCACCAAATATGAGCAACGTTTTTGTAATTCAGAATTTGGCGATCTGAAACTGAGCGCAGCGGAAGTGGCGTTAATCACCACGTTGTTATTGCGTGGTGCCCAGACGCCAGGTGAACTGCGCAGCCGCGCCGCGCGAATGTATGAATTCAGCGATATGGCGGAAGTGGAGTCGACGCTGGAACAACTGGCAAATCGCGAAGATGGTCCTTTTGTGGTGCGTCTGGCCCGCGAACCGGGTAAACGCGAAAGCCGCTACATGCATCTTTTCAGTGGTGAGGTAAAGGATCAGCCGGCGGTAACGGATATGTCGAACGCGGTTGATGGTGATTTACAGGCCCGCGTCGAAGCCCTGGAAATCGAAGTGGCAGAACTGAAACAGCGTCTTGATTCGTTGCTGGCCCATCTGGGAGATTAAAGTGAAAAAATTACGTATCGGCGTTGTGGGATTAGGCGGCATTGCGCAAAAAGCGTGGTTACCGGTGCTGGCGGCAGCGTCTGACTGGATGTTACAAGGAGCCTGGTCGCCTACGCGCGCGAAAGCCCTGCCAATTTGTGAAAGCTGGCGCATTCCTTATGCCGATTCGTTATCCAGCCTTGCCGCCAGTTGCGATGCGGTTTTTGTGCATTCCAGCACCGCCAGCCACTTTGACGTGGTCAGTACGTTACTCAATGCGGGTGTACATGTCTGTGTCGATAAACCGCTGGCAGAAAATCTGCGCGATGCTGAACGGCTGGTGGAACTGGCGGCGCGTAAAAAACTGACGTTGATGGTCGGTTTTAACCGTCGTTTCGCACCACTCTACGGTGAGTTAAAAACGCAACTCGCTACCGCAGCTTCGCTAAGAATGGATAAACATCGTAGCAATAGCGTCGGGCCACACGATCTTTATTTCACGTTGCTGGATGATTATCTGCATGTGGTGGATACCGCGCTGTGGTTGTCGGGCGGCAAAGCCTCTCTGGATGGCGGTACGCTACTGACTAACGACGCTGGCGAAATGCTGTTTGCCGAGCACCATTTTTCGGCCTGTCCTTTGCAGATCACCACCTGTATGCATCGCCGTGCCGGAAGTCAGCGTGAAACCGTGCAGGCCGTGACTGACGGTGCGCTCATCGACATTACGGATATGCGCGAATGGCGTGAGGAGCGCGGGCAGGGCGTAGTGCATAAACCGATTCCTGGTTGGCAGAGCACTCTTGAACAACGTGGATTTGTCGGCTGTGCGCGGCACTTCATTGAATGTGTGCAAAATCAGACAGTTCCGCAAACCGCCGGCGAACAGGCCGTGCTGGCGCAACGTATCGTTGACAAGATCTGGCGCGATGCGATGAGTGAATAAACCCTGTAACATCTGGCGGTAGCAATTCACCATAATCCAGGTAGACTATTCGCCTCTTTCAGCGCCTGCCTTGCAGGCGTTTTGCCCGTGGGTCTGGATTAGAACACCGATGAATTTATTAAAATCGCTGGCCGCCGTCAGCTCGATGACCATGTTTTCGCGTGTGCTTGGCTTCGCACGAGACGCAATTGTCGCCAGAATCTTTGGCGCAGGGATGGCAACCGACGCCTTTTTCGTCGCTTTTAAACTTCCTAACTTGTTACGCCGTATCTTTGCCGAAGGGGCATTTTCCCAGGCATTTGTACCGATTCTGGCGGAATATAAAAGTAAGCAGGGTGAAGACGCCACGCGGGTCTTTGTCTCTTATGTTTCTGGCCTGCTGACACTCGCGCTGGCGGTTGTGACGGTCGCTGGCATGCTCGCCGCACCGTGGGTGATCATGGTGACCGCGCCAGGCTTCGCTGACACAGCTGACAAATTTGCCCTGACCAGCCAGCTACTAAAGATTACCTTTCCCTATATCTTGCTGATCTCCCTGGCGTCGCTGGTGGGAGCGATTCTGAATACGTGGAACCGCTTCTCGATTCCGGCGTTTGCTCCAACACTGCTTAACATCAGCATGATTGGTTTCGCGCTGTTTGCCGCACCGTACTTTAACCCACCGGTGCTGGCGCTGGCGTGGGCTGTTACGGTCGGCGGCATCCTGCAGCTGGTGTATCAGCTACCGCACCTGAAGAAGATCGGCATGCTGGTCCTGCCGCGCATTAACTTCCACGATGCCGGAGCAATGCGCGTGGTGAAACAGATGGGACCGGCGATCCTTGGCGTCTCTGTGAGCCAGATCTCCTTAATCATCAACACCATTTTTGCCTCGTTTCTTGCTTCCGGTTCGGTGTCTTGGATGTATTACGCCGACCGCTTAATGGAGTTTCCGTCCGGTGTGCTGGGCGTGGCGCTTGGCACCATTTTGCTGCCGTCGCTGTCGAAAAGTTTTGCCAGTGGCAATCATGATGAATACAACCGTTTGATGGACTGGGGGTTGCGTCTTTGTTTCCTGTTGGCGCTGCCGAGTGCGGTTGCGTTGGGCATTCTTTCAGGTCCGTTAACCGTTTCGCTGTTCCAGTACGGTAAATTTACCGCGTTTGATGCGCTGATGACCCAGCGGGCGTTAATTGCCTACTCGGTGGGTTTGATTGGCCTGATTGTAGTGAAAGTGTTGGCTCCTGGCTTTTATTCCCGCCAGGACATTAAAACGCCAGTGAAAATTGCCATCGTTACGCTGATTTTAACGCAATTGATGAACCTGGCGTTTATTGGTCCGTTGAAACATGCCGGGCTGTCACTTTCTATTGGTCTGGCGGCGTGTCTGAATGCTTCGCTGCTTTACTGGCAGTTGCGTAAGCAGAAAATCTTTACTCCGCAACCCGGCTGGATGGCGTTTCTGTTGCGTCTGGTGGTGGCGGTACTGGTGATGTCTGGCGTGCTTTTAGGTATGTTACATATCATGCCGGAGTGGTCATTGGGTACCATGCCCTGGCGCTTACTGCGTTTAATGGCGGTCGTGCTGGCGGGGATTGCCGCGTACTTCGCTGCACTGGCGGTACTGGGCTTCAAAGTTAAAGAATTTGCCCGCCGGACGGTGTAACAATGCATTCCGGCCTGCAGTGCAGGCCGGAGATAATATTCAGATCGAAATCTTTTTACCGCCGCGATGGGTTGTTGAGGTCTGACCGTTCGCCCCATATAGCGTCGGTTCCTGATGCGGTTTCAACATTTCCAGCGCCTGTTGATTGCGCTCAATCTGTCCTTCCAGTAACCAGCCGTTATGTTGATTCATTTGGCGTAGTTGCTGCGTTTTCACAGTAATTTCCTGCCAGCGTTGACTAATATCAACGCTATTTGCTGTATTGGGTTCTTTCTTGCGTAACTGTTCGAGGTAATCCAGCGTCGCCAGCAGTGAGCTTTTTTGTTCTGTAATCCATTGCAACTGGCTGCCGTTGATCTGCCCCATAGAGAGATGTTGCTGCTCTTGATCCATTACCGTTTTGAGATCGTTAAGCACAGCGGACATCTGGTCGAGGATCTCTGCAAGACGTGTCATACGATCAGTTACTCTGCAAGTCTTGCTGCGCTTCGTTGATCAGCGCATCGGCAATTTTGCCGGTGTCCATTTTTAGTTCACCGTTACGAATCGCCAGTTTTAACGCTTCGACACGTTCAAGATTGATATCACTGCTGCCGGGTTGCATCAGTTTTGCTTGCGCGTCGCTTAACGTCACACTGGTGCTGGTGGAGGCGGTTGTTTTTGCCGCCCGGCTGTTCGTTACCGGCGCGTCAGTGGTTTCGCGCGGTTGAACGGTGCTTACAGGCTTCAGAGGCGAAGTGCGATCAATACTCATGGTTTATTCCTCATTGAGGGCGCTTTTATCATGTGTTGCTTATTTATCGGCAAGGGACGGGTAATCTTTAACAGCTTACAGGTTTATAAGAATATTCCCATCTGCATCAACAACGCCGCTGACTACCTGTCCCGATACCATGCGCACCCGCGCATTCTGTGCGACGGCTGCATTGTTCAGCGCCTGACCTTCTGCGTTGGCGCTAAACCCATCACCGCTGGCGATCACATTGACGCGTTGTCCCGCTTTTACCCGCCATGCCTGGCGAAACTGGGTTAACTGGATAGGTTGATCGGGTGATAGATCGCGCAGGCTAATGGCATCAACAAGTTGATTGATATCCAGCACCGTACGCGGTGGCAGGGTATCCAGCCGTCCGCGTTTTAGTTTGACATTGCCAGCTTCCAGCTTTCCTCCCCGCACAATGGGCATCGCGGCAACCACATAATTTCCTGTGGCCTGCACATTAACCTGTAAATATCGTTTGTCGTTACCGCAGCGTGCCAACACATTCACATTGCCCCACAGGCGGGAATTATTGCTCATCGAAAGCAATGGCTGCTCGCATGGCGGTAGTAGATTGGGCGCTGTACGAATAGAAACACGAACCTCATCACTTACCCCCGCGAGTTGGGCGCTAAAAAAGTTGTGCAATTGCGATGTGAGATTGCTCGCCGTACTTAACGGACTGAACAGTATCGCGATGATCGCCACGCTACGTTTTATTGTCAGCATTTTCGCCCCCAGCCATTTCTACAACGTGAATTGTACCTGTCCGCAATGACCATCAACGGCATAAATAGCGACCCATTTTGCGTTTATTCCGCCGATAACGCGCGCGTAAAGGCATTTAAGCTGATGGCAGAATTTTGATACCTGCGGAGGAGATATGCTCGATAAGCTCGACGCCGCCTTACGTTTTCAACAAGAGGCGCTCAATCTGCGCGCCCAGCGTCAGGAAGTGCTGGCAGCAAACATCGCCAATGCCGATACCCCTGGTTATCAGGCGCGCGATATCGATTTTGCCAGTGAACTTAAAAAAGTCATGCAACGTGGACGGGATGCAACCAGTGTGGTTGCACTGACGATGACCTCAACGCAACACATCCCGGCGCAGGCGCTGACGCCTCCTACCGCAGAACTGCAATACCGTATTCCGGACCAGCCTTCGCTTGACGGTAATACCGTCGATATGGATCGCGAACGCACCCAGTTTGCCGATAACAGCCTGCAATACCAGATGAGCCTTAGCGCGTTGAGCGGGCAAATCAAAGGCATGATGAACGTTTTACAGAGCGGAAATTAACGGATGGCACTGCTGAATATTTTTGATATCGCCGGGTCGGCGTTAACTGCCCAGTCCCAGCGCCTGAACGTGGCGGCCAGTAATCTGGCAAATGCTGATAGCGTGACCGGTCCTGATGGACAGCCATATCGGGCAAAACAGGTGGTATTCCAGGTTAACGCTGCACCAGGTGCTGCGACAGGCGGCGTAAAGGTTGCCGATGTTATAGAAAGTCAGGCCCCGGACAAACTGGTTTATGAACCGGGTAATCCGCTGGCAGATGCAAAGGGCTACGTAAAAATGCCGAACGTTGATGTCGTCGGGGAGATGGTTAACACCATGTCGGCGTCACGCAGCTATCAGGCCAACGTTGAAGTGCTCAACACGGTGAAAAGTATGATGCTGAAAACCCTTACGCTCGGTCAATAAAGGAGAAAGCTATGTCCATTGCGGTAACCACCACCGATCCGACAAATACCGGCGTCAGTACCACCAGCAGTAGTTCGCTCACGGGCAGCAACGCCGCAGATTTACAAAGCAGTTTTCTGACTTTGCTGGTGGCGCAGCTGAAAAACCAGGACCCGACCAATCCAATGGAAAACAACGAGCTGACGTCGCAATTGGCACAAATCAGCACGGTCAGCGGGATTGAAAAACTCAATACCACGCTCGGATCTATTTCCGGACAGATTGATAACAGCCAGTCGTTACAGGCCAGTAACCTGATCGGTCACGGCGTGATGATCCCCGGCACAACTGTTCTTGCGGGAACCGGCAGTGAAGAAGGGGCTGTGACCACGACCACGCCGTTTGGTGTTGAGCTGCAACAGGCGGCAGACAAAGTTACGGCCACCATCACCGATAAAAATGGCGCGGTTGTGCGCACCATTGATATTGGTGAACTGACCGCCGGAGTTCACAGTTTCACCTGGGACGGTACGTTGACTGATGGCAGCACTGCGCCGAACGGTTCTTACAATGTAGCGATTAGCGCCAGTAACGGTGGTACACAACTGGTTGCCCAGCCGCTGCAGTTTGCTCTGGTGCAGGGTGTGATCCGCGGCAACAGCGGTAATACGCTGGATCTCGGCACTTACGGCACCACCACCCTCGACGAAGTACGGCAGATAATTTAAGCCTTCACATTTCAGGAGTCAGTCATGGCCTTTTCTCAAGCGGTTAGCGGATTAAACGCTGCCGCCACCAACCTCGATGTTATTGGCAACAATATCGCCAACTCCGCCACCTACGGCTTTAAATCAGGCACGGCCTCTTTTGCCGATATGTTTGCCGGTTCGAAAGTGGGACTGGGGGTAAAAGTTGCCGGTATCACTCAGGACTTTACCGATGGCACGACCACCAACACCGGGCGAGGTCTGGACGTTGCTATCAGCCAGAACGGTTTTTTCCGTCTGGTAGACAGCAACGGTTCGGTGTTCTACAGCCGTAACGGACAATTTAAGCTGGATGAAAACCGTAACCTGGTGAATATGCAAGGTTTACAGCTGACGGGTTACCCGGCAACCGGTACGCCGCCGACTATTCAGCAAGGGGCGAATCCGACCAATATTTCGATCCCGAATACCCTGATGGCAGCGAAAACTACCACCACGGCATCGATGCAGATCAACCTGAATTCCAGTGATCCGCTTCCTACTGTTACGCCATTCAGCGCCAGCAATGCGGATAGCTATAACAAAAAAGGTTCGGTGACTGTTTTCGACAGTCAGGGTAATGCTCATGACATGAGCGTCTACTTTGTGAAGACCGGGGATAATAACTGGCAGGTCTACACCCAGGATAGCAGTGATCCAACAGGTACAGCCGAGCCTGCAATGAAGCTGGTGTTTAATGCCAATGGCGTTCTGACCTCAAATCCAACAGAGAATATTACCACTGGCGCAATTAACGGCGCAGATCCCGCCACGTTTAGCCTGAGCTTCCTCAACTCCATGCAGCAAAATACCGGCGCTAACAATATTGTGGCAACCACCCAGAATGGCTACAAACCGGGCGATCTGGTGAGTTATCAAATCAATGATGACGGTACGGTTGTCGGCAACTATTCCAACGAACAAACACAACTGCTGGGGCAGATTGTACTGGCGAACTTTGCCAACAACGAAGGTCTGGCATCCGAAGGCGACAACGTCTGGTCTGCGACGCAATCTTCTGGCGTGGCGCTGTTGGGGACAGCCGGGACGGGCAACTTTGGCACCCTGACCAACGGTGCGTTGGAAGCGTCCAACGTCGATCTCAGTAAAGAACTGGTCAATATGATCGTTGCCCAGCGTAACTATCAGTCTAACGCCCAGACCATCAAAACCCAGGACCAGATCCTCAACACGCTGGTTAACTTACGCTAATCGCTGACGGGATAGCTCAATGGATCACGCAATTTATACCGCGATGGGAGCAGCCAGCCAGACGCTGAATCAACAGGCGGTAACCGCCAGTAATCTGGCCAATGCCTCTACGCCCGGTTTTCGCGCGCAGTTAAACGCCTTGCGTGCAGTGCCGGTGGAAGGGCTTTCACTGCCCACGCGCACGCTGGTAACGGCGTCAACACCGGGTGCAGACATGACGCCCGGCAAGATGGATTACACCTCGCGCCCGCTGGACGTTGCATTGCAGCAGGATGGCTGGCTGGCCGTGCAGTCCGCTGACGGCAGCGAAGGGTATACGCGTAATGGCAGCATTCAGGTTGATCCCACCGGGCAACTGACAATTCAGGGGCATCCGGTGATAGGCGAGGCTGGGCCAATTGCTGTGCCGGAAGGGGCGGAAATCACTATTGCTGCCGATGGCACAATCTCGGCGCTCAATCCGGGCGATCCGGCAAATACGGTTGCGCCAGTGGGGCGTCTGAAACTGGTGAAAGCCACGGGCAGCGAAGTGCAGCGCGGTGACGACGGCATTTTTCGTTTAAGCGCAGAAACCCAGGCCACGCGTGGGCCGGTACTCCAGGCAGATCCAACCTTGCGTGTGATGTCGGGGGTTCTGGAAGGCAGTAACGTCAATGCCGTTGCGGCAATGAGCGACATGATTGCCAGCGCGCGGCGTTTTGAAATGCAGATGAAGGTGATCAGCAGCGTCGATGATAACGCAGGCCGTGCCAACCAACTGCTGTCGATGAGTTAATTGAAAGGATACATGACAAGTATAAGTTGCCCGATGCGCAAGTTTATCGGGTCTATGGGGGCAATCGCAATTTATCGATTTTGCGAGCACTTGTAGGCCGGATAAGGCGTTTACGCCGCATCCGGCAAGAAGACATATGCACTTTGTCACTAATCCACTACAGGACATTTTATGATCAGTTCATTATGGATCGCCAAAACGGGCCTTGACGCCCAGCAAACCAATATGGACGTCATTGCCAACAACCTGGCAAACGTCAGTACTAACGGTTTTAAGCGTCAGCGCGCGGTGTTTGAAGATCTGCTTTATCAAACCATTCGCCAGCCGGGGGCACAGTCTTCCGAACAAACCACCTTACCCTCCGGATTACAAATCGGCACGGGGGTACGCCCGGTCGCCACTGAACGCTTACACAGCCAGGGAAACCTGTCGCAGACCAACAACAGCAAAGATGTCGCGATTAAAGGGCTGGGCTTTTTCCAGGTGATGTTGCCAGATGGTTCATCAGCCTATACCCGTGACGGCTCTTTCCAGGTGGATCAGAACGGGCAGCTGGTGACGGCTGGTGGTTTTCAGGTGCAGCCAGCGATCACCATTCCGGCGAATGCGTTAAGTATCACCATCGGTCGTGATGGCGTGGTCAGCGTAACCCAACAAGGCCAGGCAGCTCCGGTTCAGGTTGGGCAGCTCAATCTCACCACCTTTATGAATGACACCGGGCTGGAGAGCATTGGCGAAAACCTCTACACCGAAACGCAATCCTCTGGTGCACCGAACGAAAGCACGCCGGGCCTGAACGGCGCGGGACTGCTGTATCAAGGGTATGTTGAAACGTCTAACGTCAACGTGGCGGAAGAACTGGTCAATATGATTCAGGTGCAACGCGCTTACGAAATCAACAGTAAAGCGGTGTCCACCACCGATCAGATGCTGCAAAAACTGACGCAACTCTAAGGCTTAACCGGTGGCAGGTTCACCGGTTTACTGATTTTTGAAGATGATAGCCATGCAAAAAAACGCTGCGCATACTTATGCCATTTCCAGCTTGTTGGTGCTTTCACTAACCGGCTGCGCCTGGATACCCTCCACGCCGCTGGTGCAGGGGGCGACCAGTGCACAACCGGTTCCCGGTCCGACGCCCGTCGCCAACGGTTCTATTTTCCAGTCTGCTCAGCCGATTAACTATGGCTATCAACCGCTGTTTGAAGATCGTCGACCACGCAATATTGGCGATACGCTGACCATCGTGTTGCAGGAGAACGTCAGCGCCAGCAAAAGCTCCTCTGCGAATGCCAGCCGTGACGGTAAAACTAATTTTGGCTTTGATACTGTGCCGCGCTATTTGCAGGGGCTGTTTGGTAACGCTCGTGCCGATGTCGAAGCCTCCGGTGGTAACACGTTCAACGGAAAGGGCGGGGCTAATGCCAGCAATACCTTTAACGGCACGTTGACGGTGACGGTTGACCAGGTACTGGTCAACGGCAACCTGCATGTGGTGGGTGAAAAACAGATTGCCATTAATCAGGGTACCGAATTTATTCGCTTCTCTGGCGTGGTTAATCCACGCACTATCAGCGGCAGCAATACCGTACCGTCTACTCAGGTGGCGGATGCGCGCATTGAATACGTAGGCAATGGCTACATTAACGAAGCGCAAAATATGGGCTGGTTGCAGCGTTTCTTCCTTAACCTGTCGCCAATGTAAGTGAGGCTGTGGTGATTAAATTTCTCTCTGCATTAATTCTTCTACTGGTTACGACGGCGGCTCAGGCTGAGCGTATTCGCGATCTCACCAGTGTTCAGGGGGTAAGGCAAAACTCACTGATTGGCTATGGTCTGGTGGTGGGGCTGGATGGCACCGGTGACCAGACAACCCAGACGCCGTTTACCACACAAACGCTTAATAACATGCTCTCACAGCTGGGAATTACCGTTCCGACGGGCACCAATATGCAGCTAAAAAACGTCGCTGCGGTAATGGTGACAGCGTCACTTCCTCCGTTTGGACGTCAGGGGCAAACCATCGATGTGGTGGTTTCTTCCATGGGAAATGCCAAAAGCTTGCGTGGAGGTACGTTGTTGATGACGCCGCTTAAGGGCGTTGACAGTCAGGTGTATGCGCTGGCGCAGGGCAATATTCTGGTTGGCGGCGCAGGAGCCTCCGCTGGCGGTAGCAGTGTTCAGGTGAACCAACTGAACGGTGGACGGATCACCAATGGTGCGGTTATTGAACGTGAATTGCCCAGCCAGTTTGGCGTCGGGAATACCCTTAATTTGCAACTTAACGACGAAGATTTCAGCATGGCGCAGCAAATCGCTGACACCATCAACCGCGTGCGTGGATATGGCAGCGCCACCGCGTTAGATGCGCGGACTATTCAGGTGCGCGTACCAAGTGGCAACAGTTCCCAGGTCCGTTTCCTTGCAGATATCCAGAATATGCAGGTTAATGTCACCCCGCAGGACGCTAAAGTAGTGATTAACTCGCGCACCGGTTCGGTGGTGATGAATCGCGAAGTGACCCTCGACAGCTGCGCGGTAGCGCAGGGAAATCTCTCAGTAACAGTCAATCGTCAGGCCAATGTCAGCCAGCCAGATACACCGTTTGGTGGTGGACAGACTGTGGTTACTCCACAAACGCAGATCGATTTACGCCAGAGCGGCGGTTCGCTGCAAAGCGTACGTTCCAGCGCCAGCCTCAATAACGTGGTGCGCGCGCTCAATGCGCTGGGCGCTACGCCGATGGATCTGATGTCTATTTTGCAATCAATGCAAAGTGCGGGATGTCTGCGGGCAAAACTGGAAATCATCTGATGATCAGCGACAGCAAACTACTGGCAAGTGCGGCCTGGGATGCGCAATCACTCAACGAACTAAAGGCGAAAGCGGGCGAAGATCCGGCGGCAAATATCCGTCCGGTGGCCCGCCAGGTGGAAGGGATGTTCGTGCAGATGATGTTGAAAAGCATGCGCGACGCTTTACCAAAAGATGGCCTGTTCAGCAGCGAGCACACTCGTCTGTATACCAGTATGTATGACCAGCAGATTGCCCAACAGATGACGGCGGGCAAAGGTCTGGGGCTTGCAGAGATGATGGTTAAACAGATGACGCCAGAACAACCATTGCCAGAGGAGTCCACGCCAGCAGCACCGATGAAATTCCCGCTCGAAACCGTGGTGCGTTATCAAAATCAGGCGCTTTCGCAGCTGGTGCAAAAGGCCGTGCCACGTAACTACGATGATTCGCTGCCGGGTGACAGTAAAGCATTCCTCGCGCAACTCTCGCTGCCCGCCCAACTGGCAAGCCAGCAAAGCGGTGTGCCACATCATTTGATCCTCGCTCAGGCGGCACTGGAATCTGGTTGGGGGCAACGGCAAATCCGCCGCGAAAACGGCGAGCCGAGCTATAACCTGTTTGGTGTCAAAGCCTCTGGCAACTGGAAAGGGCCAGTTACTGAAATCACCACGACTGAATATGAAAACGGCGAAGCGAAGAAAGTAAAAGCGAAGTTTCGCGTCTACAGCTCGTATCTGGAAGCCTTGTCGGATTACGTTGGGCTGTTAACGCGTAACCCGCGCTACGCCGCCGTGACGACCGCCGCGAGTGCGGAACAGGGGGCGCAGGCCCTACAGGACGCGGGCTATGCCACCGATCCTCACTATGCCCGCAAACTCACCAACATGATTCAGCAGATGAAATCGATAAGCGACAAGGTGAGCAAAACCTACAGCATGAACATTGATAATCTGTTCTGAATAACTCAAGTCCGGCGGGTCGCTGCCGATAATACTCTGTAATTGAAGGCTTATAAGGAACCTCCATGTCCAGCTTGATCAATAACGCCATGAGCGGACTGAACGCGGCCCAGGCGGCGTTAAATACGGCAAGTAATAATATCTCCAGCTATAACGTTGCCGGATATACCCGCCAAACCACTATTATGGCGCAGGCCAATAGCACGTTGGGCGCTGGCGGCTGGGTTGGCAATGGCGTCTACGTTTCTGGTGTGCAGCGTGAGTATGATGCGTTTATTACCAACCAGTTACGTGCTGCGCAGACGCAAAGTAGCGGCCTGACCGCCCGCTATGAGCAGATGTCGAAAATCGACAATATGCTCTCCACCAGTACCTCTTCGCTGGCAACACAGATGCAGGATTTCTTCACCAGCCTGCAAACGCTGGTGAGTAACGCGGAAGACCCGGCAGCGCGCCAGGCGCTGATTGGGAAATCAGAAGGGTTGGTGAATCAGTTTAAAACCACCGATCAATATCTGCGCGACCAGGACAAACAGGTCAATATCGCGATAGGTGCCAGCGTTGATCAGATCAACAATTACGCTAAACAAATTGCCAGCCTGAACGATCAAATCTCGCGCCTGACAGGCGTGGGGGCAGGGGCGTCACCTAACAATCTGCTGGATCAACGCGATCAACTGGTGAGCGAATTAAACCAGATTGTTGGCGTAGAAGTCAGCGTTCAGGATGGCGGTACTTATAACATCACGATGGCCAATGGTTACTCACTGGTTCAGGGAAGTACGGCGCGGCAACTGGCGGCAGTTCCTTCCAGCGCCGACCCTTCTCGTACGACTGTCGCTTACGTTGATGGGACGGCAGGCAATATTGAGATCCCGGAGAAATTACTGAATACCGGGTCGCTGGGCGGCATTCTGACATTCCGTTCTCAGGATCTGGACCAGACGCGTAATACGCTTGGACAACTGGCGCTGGCATTTGCCGAGGCTTTCAACAGCCAACACAAAGCCGGATTTGATGCTAACGGCGATGCCGGTGAAGATTTCTTTACTATCGGTAAGCCCGCGGTTCTGCAAAACACGAAAAACAAAGGTGACGTTGCGATCGGTGCCACGGTAACTGATGCCTCCGCGGTACTGGCGACAGATTACAAAATCTCGTTCGATAATAATCAGTGGCAGGTCACCCGCCTTGCCAGCAATACCACTTTTACGGTGACGCCGGATGCCAACGGTAAAGTGGCATTTGATGGTCTGGAGTTGACGTTTACAGGAACGCCTGCCGTTAACGACAGCTTCACGCTGAAACCAGTAAGTGACGCCATCGTCAACATGGATGTATTAATCACCGACGAAGCGAAAATCGCGATGGCGAGCGAAGAAGATGCAGGTGATAGCGACAACCGCAACGGTCAGGCCCTGCTGGATCTGCAAAGCAACAGTAAAACGGTGGGCGGTGCGAAATCCTTTAACGACGCTTATGCCTCGTTAGTGAGTGATATCGGTAATAAAACCGCGACGTTGAAAACCAGTAGCACCACGCAAGGTAATGTGGTGACGCAGCTTTCCAATCAGCAGCAGTCGATTTCCGGTGTCAATCTCGATGAGGAGTACGGAAATCTGCAACGTTTTCAGCAGTATTACCTGGCGAATGCGCAGGTTCTGCAGACGGCAAACGCGATTTTTGATGCGCTGATTAACATTCGCTAAGGGGAGATAAGATGCGTTTCAGTACCCAGATGATGTACCAGCAAAACATGCGTGGCATCACCAATTCTCAGGCGGAATGGATGAAGTACGGCGAGCAGATGTCGACAGGTAAGCGAGTCGTTAACCCTTCTGACGATCCCATTGCAGCATCACAAGCGGTTGTTCTCTCCCAGGCACAGGCGCAAAACAGCCAGTACACGCTGGCGCGTACTTTCGCCACTCAAAAAGTGTCACTGGAAGAGAGTGTACTTAGCCAGGTCACCACTGCTATCCAGAATGCTCAGGAAAAAATTGTCTACGCCAGCAATGGCACTTTGAGTGACGATGACCGGGCCTCGCTGGCTACGGATATCCAGGGGCTTCGTGACCAGTTGCTGAATCTGGCGAACACCACTGACGGTAACGGGCGCTACATTTTTGCCGGTTATAAAACAGAGACTGCGCCGTTTAGCGAAGAGAAAGGGAAATACGTCGGTGGAGCAGAAAGTATTAGGCAACAGGTCGATGCTTCGCGTTCGATGGTGATAGGACATACGGGCGACAAAATTTTCGACAGTATTACCAGTAACGCGGTAGCGGAACCAGACGGTAGCGCTTCTGAAACCAATCTTTTTGCCATGCTGGATAGCGCCATCGCAGCCCTGAAAACGCCGGTCGCGGATAGCGAAGCGGATAAAGAAATCGCCGCTGCGGCATTGGATAAAACCAACCGTGGACTGAAAAACTCGCTGAATAATGTCCTTACCGTTCGCGCGGGATTAGGCACGCAGCTGAACGAACTGGAGTCGCTGGATTCATTAGGTAGCGATCGCGCTTTAGGGCAAACGCAGCAGATGAGCGATCTGGTTGATGTGGACTGGAATGCAACTATTTCATCTTACATCATGCAGCAAACGGCATTGCAGGCATCGTATAAAGCATTTACCGATATGCAGGGATTGTCGCTCTTCCAGCTCAACAAATAAGCTCGCTTTAAAACATATCATGAAACTGGGTATGTTTTGTCTGCCTGCTCTGGGATCGCCGGGGCGGGCATTTTTTTGCCTATTTTGCATTGTTGGTTAGCAAGGATGCCATTTGATGAATTTTAATATGTTGATTCAAAGATGAAATAAAAAAGCCCTGGCAGTTACCAGGGCTTGATTACTTTGAGCTAATTATTACTCAACAGGTTGCGGACGCGCAGGAGCGGCAGAGGCATGATGCGTTGCCGTATGACCACCTGCGGCACCTTTACCTTCGAAGGCAAAAGTAGGGCGCTGCCAGTCACTGTGACGCGGTGCCTCCGGAACATATTCCGGTGCCGGAGCGCGCGTCATTGGCGCGGTAGCGTGGTTATGCTCAACGGTGATCTCTGGTTCAACCGCGGCTACCGTTTCAACTTCTGCTGCGACTTCAGCGACGACTGGCGCGGCAGGTTGAGCAACAACTTCAGGTTCAGCAACCACAACCTCAGCAGTTTCGGCAACTTCTTCAATATCTGCCGTCTCTTCCTGCGGTTCAACCACCGGTTCTGCGTGTTCTGCGACTTCCTGGGCTACGGCAACATCAGACTCGGTAATCACCTGCGGCTGTTCAGTTACCGCGGCGGCAATCACTTCAGGATGCGTCGTTTCAACCACTTCCGGTTGCGGTTCGGCAACCGGTACGGGGGCTTCTACGACTTCAGCCATTTCTTCAACAACTGGCGCGCTAACAACAGGTTCGACAGCGGCGGCGACAGGGACCTCAGTCACCATCGGCTGCACTTGTACTTCTTCCTGTTCGCGCTGCTCTTCAACTTGTACATCTTGCGGACGTACAATTGGATAGCGGATCCAGACTTTGCCAGAGGCCAGTTCCGGAGACGCGCACGCTACGGTCAACGGCATTGGCGACTGGGTTGGATAACGCTCGTCACGATAGCGACGACGACGCTGACCACTCACGCGCAGGTGACGAGGCGAGCGGCGAGAACGACGCGGCATGCCACCGTTGTCACGGTTATCAGCATTGTTCTCTTCTTGCTGTTCTGGTGCAGTTTGCGCTACGACTGGCAGCGGGACTTTCACCAGTTCTGTGCGTGGAGCTGGAGCTTCCTGAACAATTGGTTCGGCAGCGGCAGTTTCTTCAACCACCGGTGCGACTACCGCTTCTTCGGCTACGCTTTGCTCGTAACGCACTTTCTGATTGAGCTGACGCTGTTTACGACGCGGCTGAACCGGACGTACACGTTCTTCCTGTTCGGTTTCCTGAACAGATTGCTCTTCAACATTCAGCGCCTTCGCTTCTTGTTGCGCCTGACGTTTATCATCGTTACGGCGGCGGCTACGTTCACGACGCGGCGCTTGCTGCTCGTCGGTGGTACGTGCTTTTTCCGTTACCTCAGCTTGCTGACGGCTCTCACGCGTCTCGGCAGTCTGCTGCTGTGCCTGGCGACGATTACGACGGTTTTCTTCGCGATTATCGCTGCCTTCAGTACGTTCACTACGGGTGTCGCGGCGCTCATTACGGTCACGGCGGTTGTTCTGACGAGGCTTGCGACGATCCTGTTGACGTTCCGGTTTCGCTTCTGCTTTCGGTGCTGGTTGCTCGGTCGGTTTGGTTTCTTCACTACCGCTGAACAGCGCTTTCAGTGCGCCGAAGAAGCGGCTCAACAGCCCAGGTTGTGCAGGAGTTGCTGGTGTTGCCGGTGCAGCTTTCGGTGCTGGGGCTACAACAGGCGCGGCAGGTTCAGCTGGCGTTGGCGCTGGCGGCACATCCGGCATGGCAAAGGTTGCCAGCGCAGGTTGTTCCGGACGCTTACGTTCAGCGAACTCTTCTTCAGACGGCAGCGCCATCGCTTCTTCATGCAGCTTCGGCAGCATGTAGCTTAAGGTTGGGGTTTCTTCCCCTTTACGCACGCGCAGCACGTGGTAGTGCGGGGTTTCCATCTGATCGTTTGGCACAATTACACAGCGCACACCGTCCTGACGAGTTTCAATGGCATTTACCACAGAACGTTTTTCATTCAGCAGGTAAGAAGCGATTGGCACAGGAACAATGGCGTGAACTTCCTGGGTGTTCTCTTTCAGCGCTTCTTCTTCGATCAGACGCAGAATAGAGAGCGACAGCGATTCGTTGTCACGCACGGTGCCAGTACCAGAACAACGCGGACAAACGTGATGACTGGATTCACCCAGTGATGGGCTAAGGCGCTGACGGGACATTTCCAGCAGGCCAAAGCGAGAAATATGGCTGATTTGAATACGCGCACGGTCCTGACGCACCGCTTCACGCAGACGGTTTTCTACCGCACGCTGGTGGCGTACAGGCGTCATGTCGATGAAGTCGATAACAATCAGGCCGCCGAGGTCACGCAGGCGCAGCTGACGAGCAATCTCATCGGCAGCTTCGAGGTTGGTGTTAAACGCGGTTTCTTCGATATCGCCGCCGCGGGTCGCGCGTGCGGAGTTGATGTCGATGGCCGTTAACGCTTCGGTGCTGTCGATAACAATGGAACCACCGGATGGCAGACGGACTTCACGCTGGAAGGCGGACTCGATCTGCGACTCGATCTGGTAGTGGCTGAACAGCGGGATCTCGCCGGTGTATAGTTTGATTTTGCTGCTGAAATCCGGGCGACCTAATGCAGCGATATGCTGACGTGCCAGTTCGAGCACTTTCGGGTTATCGATAAGGATTTCGCCGATGTCCTGACGTAAGTAATCGCGGAATGCGCGAACGATTACGTTGCTCTCCTGATGAATCAGGAACGGAGCCGGGCGGCTTTCAGCGGCTTTTTTGATGGCTTCCCAGTGTTTCAGACGGAAGCTTAAATCCCATTGCAGCGCCTCAGCAGATTTGCCGACGCCAGCGGTGCGCACGATAAGCCCCATGCCTTCCGGCAGTTCAAGGCTTGCCAGTGCTTCTTTTAATTCGGTACGGTCGTCTCCTTCGATACGGCGAGAAATGCCACCCGCGCGCGGGTTGTTCGGCATCAGAACCAGATAGCTACCCGCCAGACTGATAAAGGTGGTTAATGCCGCGCCTTTGTTGCCGCGCTCTTCTTTATCGATCTGAACAATGACTTCCTGACCTTCACGCAACACATCTTTAATGTTGGGACGACCATGAGCACTGTAGTTAGCAGGGAAATATTCGCGGGCAATTTCTTTTAGTGGGAGGAAACCGTGACGTTCAGCGCCGTAATCAACAAAAGCAGCTTCCAGACTCGGTTCAATGCGGGTGATTTTACCTTTGTAGATGTTTGCCTTTTTCTGCTCGTGCCCTGGACTTTCGATATCCAGGTCATACAGACGCTGCCCATCTACAAGGGCAACGCGCAACTCTTCCTGCTGAGTTGCGTTGATTAACATTCTTTTCATCGTAACTTACTCATTATTCTTACATTGACGACTAAGCTGCGGGCAAAGTAACGCCTTTCCGGGTGTGAACCGATGGCCTCGTGTCTAGTCGCGTCGCCAACCTCACGGTTATCGTCAGCTCAAAGAGGCGCAGAGTGTCGGTTGCCCGTTTTTCATGCGGAAAAACAGCGCAATTATCAAAGAAACAGACTGGGTATTACTCTCCAGAAATATTTCCATCTACCGGTAAGGACTGCAACCCGCAGCCCGCTAACTGCCTGAAAGATCAATACGTCTTACGCCATTGCTGCGTGGATGATCGGTCGGGCAAAATGGGTTATTCCGTAAAATTTCTTGTTTTAACAAGGATGGACACGGAAACGGCCTCATTATTCCACTGCAAGCCTTGTTATAGCAAGATGACTTTTACCATTTATCACCCGCTTACTCACAGTTTTTTCACTTCTTGCTGGTGATTGGTTTAATAACCATCAATAAAGTGATCACGTAGTGAAGTAATAAGGTGCAAAACTAAATATAAGCATAGAAAAATGAGTGGCGCGAATCCTGTTGGCTAATTAGAATCGCCCACCATGAAAACAGAGACTCCATCCGTAAAAATTGTTGCTATCACCGCTGACGAAGCGGGGCAACGTATCGATAACTTTTTGCGTACCCAATTGAAAGGCGTACCAAAAAGTATGATTTACCGTATTTTGCGTAAAGGCGAAGTGCGGGTGAACAAAAAACGTATTAAGCCTGAATATAAACTCGAAGCGGGTGATGAGGTGCGTATTCCACCGGTTCGCGTTGCTGAGCGGGAAGAAGAGGCGGTTTCGCCACATCTGCAAAAGGTGGCGGCGCTGGCGGACGTCATCTTATATGAAGATGATCACATCCTGGTGCTGAATAAACCTTCCGGTACGGCGGTACATGGCGGCAGTGGTTTAAGCTTCGGCGTTATTGAAGGTTTGCGGGCGTTGCGCCCGGAAGCGCGGTTCCTTGAACTGGTTCATCGTCTTGACCGGGACACCTCAGGTGTTTTGCTGGTAGCGAAAAAACGCTCGGCGTTGCGTTCTCTGCATGAGCAATTACGTGAAAAAGGGATGCAAAAAGATTACCTGGCGCTGGTGCGCGGTCAGTGGCAGTCGCATGTGAAGAGCGTTCAAGCACCGTTACTGAAAAATATTCTGCAAAGCGGCGAACGTATCGTGCGTGTGAGTCAGGAAGGCAAACCGTCGGAAACACGCTTTAAAGTGGAAGAACGCTATGCATTTGCCACCCTGGTGCGTTGTAGCCCGGTAACAGGGCGTACTCACCAGATCCGTGTGCATACACAATATGCGGGTCATCCGATTGCCTTTGACGATCGCTACGGTGACCGTGAATTTGACAGGCAGCTCACTGAAGCAGGCACGGGATTAAATCGCCTGTTCCTGCACGCTGCAGCGTTGAAGTTTACTCATCCGGGGACCGGTGAGGTGATGCCTATCGAAGCTCCGATGGATGAAGGTTTGAAGCGTTGTTTGCAAAAGCTGCGTAACGCGCGCTAATACAAGCATATAAACCTGATAATGGGCGGTTGGCCTGATAAGGCGTTTACGCCGCATCAGGCCGCCAGCACCGATTGCCGGATGCGAAGTAACCGCATCCGGCGCAAAAAACTATCCCATCAGCGGGTTTTTCCCTTCCCGACGTAACATCTGACACAGCGCGATTAGCGGTAAACCAACCAGCGTGTTAGGATCACGCCCCTCTAAACGCTCAAACAGCGTAATGCCAAATCCTTCACTCTTAAAGCTACCCGCGCAGTGCAGGGGATGCTCTTTACGCACGTAATTATCAATCTCCGCCTCGCTCAGGTGACGGAAATGGACGTCAAAAGGCTCCACTTCTGTTTGCAGATGCCCATTCGCCGAATTAAACAACGCCAGTCCAGTATAGAAGGTGACGATATTGCCGCTGGCTTTGCGTAATTGCAGACGGGCATTTTCTTCCGTTAACGGTTTACCGGTGATTTCGCCATCAAGAACACATACCTGGTCTGAACCAATAATTAAATGATCCGGATAACGTGACGCCAGAGATTGCGCTTTTTCTTGTGCCAGTCGAAGCACCAACTGTCGCGGTGATTCGTCGCTGCGTGGGGTTTCGTCGACCTCTGGTGCTGCACATTCAAAAGAGATTTGCAGTTTTTCCAGAAGAGCGCGACGCCATGGCGAGGTGGAGGCTAAAATAAGTTTAGGCATATTTTTTTCCATCAGATATAGCGTATTGATGATAGCCATTTTAAACTATGCGCTTCGTTTTGCAGGTTGATGTTCGTTATCAGCACTGAACGAAAATAAAGCAGTAACCCGCAATGTGTGCGAATTATTGGCAAAAGGCAACCACAGGCTGCCTTTTTCTTTGACTCTATGACGTTACAAAGTTAATATGCGCGCCCTATGCAAAAGGTAAAATTACCCCTGACTCTCGATCCGGTTCGTACGGCTCAAAAACGCCTTGATTACCAGGGTATCTATACCCCTGATCAGGTTGAGCGCGTCGCCGAATCCGTAGTCAGTGTGGACAGTGATGTGGAATGCTCCATGTCGTTCGCTATCGATAACCAACGTCTCGCAGTGTTAAACGGCGATGCGAAGGTGACGGTAACGCTCGAGTGTCAGCGTTGCGGGAAGCCGTTTACTCATCAGGTCTACACAACGTATTGTTTTAGTCCTGTGCGTTCAGACGAACAGGCTGAAGCACTGCCGGAAGCGTATGAACCGATTGAGGTTAACGAATTCGGTGAAATCGATCTGCTTGCAATGGTTGAAGATGAAATCATCCTCGCCTTGCCGGTAGTTCCGGTGCATGATTCTGAACACTGTGAAGTGTCCGAAGCGGACATGGTCTTTGGTGAACTGCCTGAAGAAGCGCAAAAGCCAAACCCATTTGCCGTATTAGCCAGCTTAAAGCGTAAGTAATTGGTGCTCCCCGTTGGATCGGGGATAAACCGTAATTGAGGAGTAAGGTCCATGGCCGTACAACAGAATAAACCAACCCGTTCCAAACGTGGCATGCGTCGTTCCCATGACGCGCTGACCGCAGTCACCAGCCTGTCTGTAGACAAAACTTCTGGTGAAAAACACCTGCGTCACCACATCACTGCCGACGGTTACTACCGCGGCCGCAAGGTCATCGCTAAGTAATCACGCGTCTGCGTGATGAAGCTTAGTGAGGATTTTCCCCAGGCAACTGGGGAAAGACCAAACCGGGCAGCGACGATACCTTGACACGTCTAACCCTGGCGTTAGATGTCATGGGAGGGGATTTTGGCCCTTCCGTGACAGTGCCTGCAGCATTGCAGGCACTGAATTCTAATTCGCAACTCACTCTTCTTTTAGTCGGCAATCCCGACGCCATCACGCCATTACTTGCTAAAGCTGACTTTGAACAACGTTCGCGTCTGCAGATTATTCCTGCGCAGTCAGTTATCGCCAGTGATGTCCGGCCTTCGCAAGCTATCCGCGCCAGTCGTGGGAGTTCAATGCGCGTGGCCCTGGAGTTGGTGAAAGAAGGTCGAGCGCAAGCCTGTGTCAGTGCCGGTAATACCGGGGCACTGATGGGGCTGGCAAAATTATTACTCAAGCCCCTGGAGGGGATTGAGCGTCCGGCGCTGGTGACGGTATTGCCGCATCAGCAAAAGGGCAAAACGGTGGTTCTCGATTTAGGGGCCAACGTCGATTGTGACAGCACAATGTTGGTGCAATTTGCCATTATGGGCTCAGTCCTGGCTGAAGAGGTGGTGGAAATTCCCAATCCTCGCGTGGCGTTGCTCAATATTGGTGAAGAAGAAGTAAAGGGTCTCGACAGTATTCGGGATGCCTCAGCGGTGCTTAAAACAATCCCTTCTATCAATTATATCGGCTATCTTGAAGCCAATGAGTTGTTAACTGGCAAGACAGATGTGCTGGTTTGTGACGGCTTTACAGGAAATGTCACATTAAAGACGATGGAAGGTGTTGTCAGGATGTTCCTTTCTCTGCTGAAATCTCAGGGTGAAGGGAAAAAACGGTCGTGGTGGCTACTGTTATTAAAGCGTTGGCTACAAAAGAGCCTGACGAGGCGATTCAGTCACCTCAACCCCGACCAGTATAACGGCGCCTGTCTGTTAGGATTGCGCGGCACGGTGATAAAAAGTCATGGTGCAGCCAATCAGCGAGCTTTTGCGGTCGCGATTGAACAGGCAGTGCAGGCGGTGCAGCGACAAGTTCCTCAGCGAATTGCCGCTCGCCTGGAATCTGTATACCCAGCTGGTTTTGAGCTGCTGGACGGTGGCAAAAGCGGAACTCTGCGGTAGCAGGACGCTGCCAGCGAACTCGCAGTTTGCAAGTGACGGTATATAACCGAAAAGTGACTGAGCGTACATGTATACGAAGATTATTGGTACTGGCAGCTATCTGCCCGAACAAGTGCGGACAAACGCCGATTTGGAAAAAATGGTGGACACCTCTGACGAGTGGATTGTCACTCGTACCGGTATCCGCGAACGCCACATTGCCGCGCCAAACGAAACCGTTTCAACCATGGGCTTTGAAGCGGCGACACGCGCAATTGAGATGGCGGGCATTGAGAAAGACCAGATTGGCCTGATCGTTGTGGCAACGACTTCTGCTACGCACGCTTTCCCGAGCGCAGCTTGTCAGATTCAAAGCATGCTGGGCATTAAAGGTTGCCCGGCATTTGACGTTGCAGCAGCCTGCGCAGGTTTCACCTATGCATTAAGCGTAGCCGATCAATACGTGAAATCTGGGGCGGTGAAGTATGCTCTGGTCGTCGGTTCCGATGTACTGGCGCGCACCTGCGATCCAACCGATCGTGGGACTATTATTATTTTTGGCGATGGCGCGGGCGCTGCGGTGCTGGCTGCCTCTGAAGAGCCGGGAATCATCTCCACCCATCTGCATGCCGACGGTAGCTATGGTGAGTTGCTGACGCTGCCTAATGCTGACCGTGTGAATCCAGAGAATTCAATTCATCTGACGATGGCGGGCAACGAAGTCTTCAAGGTTGCGGTAACGGAACTGGCGCACATCGTTGATGAGACGCTGGCGGCAAATAATCTTGACCGTTCTCAACTGGACTGGCTGGTTCCGCATCAGGCTAACCTGCGTATTATCAGTGCAACGGCGAAAAAACTCGGTATGTCTATGGACAATGTCGTGGTGACGCTGGATCGCCACGGTAATACCTCTGCGGCCTCTGTCCCGTGCGCGCTGGATGAAGCTGTACGCGACGGGCGCATTAAGCCGGGGCAGTTGGTTCTGCTTGAAGCCTTTGGCGGTGGATTCACCTGGGGCTCCGCGCTGGTTCGTTTCTAGGATAAGGATTAAAACATGACGCAATTTGCATTTGTGTTCCCTGGACAGGGTTCTCAAACCGTTGGAATGCTGGCTGATATGGCGGCGAGCTATCCAATTGTCGAAGAAACGTTTGCTGAAGCTTCTGCGGCGCTGGGCTACGACCTGTGGGCGCTGACCCAGCAGGGGCCAGCTGAAGAACTGAATAAAACCTGGCAAACCCAGCCAGCGCTGTTGACTGCATCTGTTGCGCTGTATCGCGTATGGCAGCAGCAGGGCGGTAAAGCACCGGCAATGATGGCCGGTCACAGCCTGGGGGAATACTCCGCGCTGGTTTGCGCTGGCGTGATTGATTTCGCTTATGCGGTGCGTCTGGTTGAGATGCGCGGCAAGTTCATGCAAGAAGCCGTACCAGAAGGCACGGGCGCTATGGCGGCAATCATCGGTCTGGATGATGCGTCTATTGCGAAAGCGTGTGAAGAAGCTGCAGAAGGTCAGGTCGTTTCTCCGGTAAACTTTAACTCTCCGGGACAGGTGGTTATTGCCGGTCATAAAGAGGCGGTTGAGCGTGCTGGCGCTGCCTGTAAAGCTGCGGGCGCAAAACGCGCGCTGCCGTTACCAGTGAGCGTACCGTCTCACTGTGCGCTGATGAAACCAGCAGCCGACAAACTGGCAGTAGAATTAGCGAAAATCACCTTTAACGCACCAACAGTTCCTGTTGTGAATAACGTTGATGTGAAATGCGAAACCAATGGTGATGCCATTCGTGACGCACTGGTACGTCAGTTGTATAACCCGGTTCAGTGGACGAAGTCTGTTGAGTACATGGCAGCGCAAGGCGTAGAACATCTCTATGAAGTCGGCCCGGGCAAAGTGCTAACTGGCCTGACGAAACGCATTGTCGACACCCTGACCGCCTCGGCGCTGAACGAACCTTCAGCGATGGCAGCGGCGCTCGAGCTTTAAAAGAGGAAAATCATGAATTTTGAAGGAAAAATCGCACTGGTAACCGGTGCAAGCCGCGGAATTGGCCGCGCAATTGCTGAAACGCTCGCAGCCCGTGGCGCGAAAGTTATTGGCACTGCGACCAGTGAAAATGGCGCTCAGGCGATCAGTGATTATTTAGGTGCTAACGGCAAAGGTCTGATGTTGAATGTGACCGACCCGGCATCTATCGAATCTGTTCTGGAAAAAATTCGCGCAGAATTTGGTGAAGTGGATATCCTGGTCAATAATGCCGGTATCACTCGTGATAACCTGTTAATGCGAATGAAAGATGAAGAGTGGAACGATATTATCGAAACCAACCTTTCATCTGTTTTCCGTCTGTCAAAAGCGGTAATGCGCGCTATGATGAAAAAGCGTCATGGTCGTATTATCACTATCGGTTCTGTGGTTGGTACCATGGGAAATGGCGGTCAGGCCAACTACGCTGCGGCGAAAGCGGGCTTGATCGGCTTCAGTAAATCACTGGCGCGCGAAGTTGCGTCACGCGGTATTACTGTAAACGTTGTTGCTCCGGGCTTTATTGAAACGGACATGACACGTGCGCTGAGCGATGACCAGCGTGCGGGTATCCTGGCGCAGGTTCCTGCGGGTCGCCTCGGCGGCGCACAGGAAATCGCCAACGCGGTTGCATTCCTGGCATCCGACGAAGCAGCTTACATCACGGGTGAAACTTTGCATGTGAACGGCGGGATGTACATGGTCTGACCGCGATTTGCACAAAATGCTCATGTTGCGCGCAGTCTGCGTGGTTATGAGTAATAATTAGTGCAAAATGATTTGCGTTATTGGGGGGTAAGGCCTCAAAATAACGTAAAATCGTGGTAAGACCTGCCGGGATTTAGTTGCAAATTTTTCAACATTTTATACACTACGAAAACCATCGCGAAAGCGAGTTTTGATAGGAAATTTAAGAGTATGAGCACTATCGAAGAACGCGTTAAGAAAATTATCGGCGAACAGCTGGGCGTTAAGCAGGAAGAAGTTACCAACAATGCTTCTTTCGTTGAAGACCTGGGCGCGGATTCTCTTGACACCGTTGAGCTGGTAATGGCTCTGGAAGAAGAGTTTGATACTGAGATTCCGGACGAAGAAGCTGAGAAAATCACCACCGTTCAGGCTGCCATTGATTACATCAACGGCCACCAGGCGTAAGTGAACATCTCCAGGCGGTCGTTCGACCGCCTGAGTTTTATCTTTTTGTCCCACTAGAATCATTTTTTCCCTCCCTGGAGGACAAACGTGTCTAAGCGTCGTGTAGTTGTGACCGGACTGGGCATGTTGTCTCCTGTCGGCAATACCGTAGAGTCTACCTGGAAAGCTCTGCTTGCCGGTCAGAGTGGCATCAGCCTAATCGACCATTTCGATACTAGCGCCTATGCAACGAAATTTGCTGGCTTAGTAAAGGATTTTAACTGTGAGGACATTATCTCGCGCAAAGAACAGCGCAAGATGGATGCCTTCATTCAATATGGAATTGTCGCTGGCGTTCAGGCCATGCAGGATTCTGGCCTTGAAATAACGGAAGAGAACGCAACCCGCATTGGTGCCGCAATTGGCTCCGGGATTGGCGGCCTCGGACTGATCGAAGAAAACCACACATCTCTGATGAACGGTGGTCCACGTAAGATCAGCCCATTCTTCGTTCCGTCAACGATTGTGAACATGGTGGCAGGTCATCTGACTATCATGTATGGCCTGCGTGGCCCAAGCATCTCTATCGCGACCGCCTGTACTTCCGGCGTGCACAACATTGGTCATGCTGCGCGTATTATCGCGTATGGCGATGCTGACGTGATGGTTGCAGGTGGCGCAGAGAAAGCCAGTACGCCGCTGGGCGTTGGTGGTTTTGGCGCGGCACGTGCATTATCTACCCGCAATGATAACCCGCAAGCGGCGAGCCGCCCGTGGGATAAAGAGCGTGATGGCTTCGTACTGGGCGATGGTGCCGGTATGCTGGTACTTGAAGAGTACGAACACGCGAAAAAACGCGGTGCGAAAATTTACGCTGAACTCGTCGGCTTTGGTATGAGCAGCGATGCTTATCATATGACGTCACCGCCAGAAAATGGCGCAGGCGCAGCTCTGGCAATGGCAAATGCTCTGCGTGATGCAGGCATTGAAGCGAGTCAGATTGGCTACGTTAACGCGCACGGTACTTCTACGCCGGCTGGCGATAAAGCTGAAGCGCAGGCGGTGAAAACCATCTTCGGTGAAGCTGCAAGCCGTGTGTTGGTAAGCTCCACGAAATCTATGACCGGTCACCTGTTAGGTGCGGCGGGTGCAGTAGAATCTATCTACTCCATCCTGGCGCTGCGCGATCAGGCTGTTCCGCCAACCATCAACCTGGATAACCCGGATGAAGGTTGCGATCTGGATTTCGTACCGCATGAAGCACGTCAGGTCAGCGGAATGGAATACACGCTGTGTAACTCCTTCGGCTTCGGTGGCACTAATGGTTCTTTGATCTTTAAAAAGATCTAAGTTGTCATTTTCCACCCATATAAAAGGTCCGCTTGCGGGCCTTTTTTCTTAGCTTTTATTCCGACTTGTTCCGTAGTGAACATGCTGCCACACTAACAATTCTCTGATAAGGAGCCGGTATGTTCTTAATTAACGGTTATAAGCAGGAATCGCTGGCAGTAAGCGATCGGGCAACGCAGTTTGGTGATGGTTGTTTTACCACCGCCAGAGTTATCGACGGTAAAGTCAGTTTGTTATCGGCGCATATCCAGCGACTACAGGATGCTTGTCAGCGGTTGATGATTTTCTGTGACTTCTGGCCTCAGCTTGAACAAGAGATGAAAACGCTGGCAGCAGAACAGCAAAATGGTGTGCTGAAAGTCGTGATCAGTCGCGGTAGTGGCGGGCGAGGGTACAGCACATTGAACAGTGGACCGGCAACGCGGATTCTCTCCGTTACGGTTTATCCTGCACATTACGACCGTTTGCGTAACGAAGGGATGACGTTGGCGCTAAGCCCGGTGCGGCTGGGGCGCAATCCTCATCTTGCAGGTATTAAACATCTTAATCGGCTTGAGCAAGTATTGATCCGCTCTCATCTTGAGCAGACAAACGCTGATGAGGCGCTGGTCCTTGACAGCGAAGGGTGGGTTACGGAATGCTGTGCGGCTAATTTGTTCTGGCGGAAGGGCAATGTAGTTTATACGCCGCGACTGGATCAGGCAGGTGTTAACGGCATTATGCGACAATTCTGTATCCGTTTGCTGGCACAATCCTCTTATCAGCTTGTCGAAGTGCAAGCCTCTCTGGAAGAGGCGTTGCAGGCAGATGAGATGGTTATTTGTAATGCGTTAATGCCAGTGATGCCCGTACGTGCCTGTGGCGATGTCTCCTTTTCGTCAGCAACGTTATATGAATATTTAGCCCCACTTTGTGAGCGCCCGAATTAGTCATGAAAAAAGTGTTATTGATTATCTTGTTATTGCTGGTGGTACTGGGTATCGCCGCTGGTGTGGGCGTCTGGAAGGTTCGCCATCTTGCCGACAGCAAATTGCTTATCAAAGAAGAGACGATATTTACCCTGAAGCCAGGGACCGGACGTCTGGCGCTTGGTGAACAGCTTTATGCCGATAAGATCATCAATCGCCCACGGGTTTTTCAATGGTTGCTGCGTATCGAACCGGATCTTTCTCACTTTAAAGCCGGGACTTACCGCTTTACACCGCAGATGACCGTGCGCGAGATGCTGAAATTGCTGGAAAGCGGTAAAGAAGCACAGTTCCCTCTGCGACTGGTAGAAGGGATGCGTCTGAGCGATTACCTCAAGCAATTGCGTGAGGCCCCGTATATCAAGCATACGCTGAGCGACGATAAGTACGCCACCGTAGCGCAGGCACTTGAACTGGAAAACCCGGAGTGGATTGAAGGTTGGTTCTGGCCAGACACCTGGATGTATACCGCCAATACCACCGATGTCGCGTTACTCAAGCGAGCGCACAAGAAAATGGTGAAAGCGGTCGATAGCGCCTGGGAAGGGCGTGCGGACGGTCTGCCTTATAAAGATAAAAACCAGCTGGTGACGATGGCATCAATTATCGAAAAAGAAACCGCCGTTGCCAGTGAACGCGATCAGGTTGCCTCGGTATTTATCAACCGTTTACGCATTGGTATGCGCCTGCAGACCGACCCAACCGTGATTTACGGGATGGGAGAGCGTTATAATGGCAAACTTTCTCGTGCAGACCTGGAAACGCCGACAGCGTATAACACCTATACCATTACCGGTTTGCCGCCAGGTGCGATAGCTACGCCGGGGGCGGATTCGCTGAAGGCTGCTGCGCATCCGGCAAAAACGCCGTATCTCTATTTTGTGGCCGATGGTAAAGGTGGTCACACGTTTAATACCAATCTTGCCAGCCATAACAAGTCTGTGCAGGATTATCTGAAAGTGCTTAAGGAAAAAAATGCGCAGTAAGTATATCGTCATTGAGGGGCTGGAAGGCGCAGGCAAAACTACCGCGCGTAATGTGGTGGTTGAGACGCTTGAGCAACTGGGTATCCGCGACATGGTTTTCACTCGGGAACCTGGCGGTACGCAACTTGCCGAAAAGTTAAGAAGCCTGGTGCTGGATATCAAATCGGTAGGCGATGAAGTCATTACCGATAAAGCCGAAGTTCTGATGTTTTATGCCGCGCGCGTTCAACTGGTAGAAACGGTCATCAAACCAGCTCTGGCTAACGGCACCTGGGTGATTGGCGATCGCCACGATCTCTCCACTCAGGCGTATCAGGGCGGAGGACGTGGTATTGACCAACATATGCTGGCAACACTGCGTGATGCTGTTCTCGGGGATTTTCGCCCCGACTTAACGCTCTATCTCGATGTTACCCCGGAAGTTGGCTTAAAACGCGCGCGTGCGCGCGGCGAGCTGGATCGTATTGAGCAAGAGTCTTTCGATTTCTTTAATCGCACCCGCGCCCGCTATCTGGAACTGGCTGCACAAGATAAAAGTATTCATACCATTGATGCCACCCAGCCGCTGGAGGCCGTGATGGATGCAATCCGCACTACCGTGACCCACTGGGTTAAGGAGTTGGACGCATGAGATGGTATCCATGGTTACGACCTGATTTCGAAAAACTGGTAGCCAGCTATCAGGCCGGAAGAGGTCACCATGCGCTACTCATTCAGGCGTTACCGGGCATGGGCGATGATGCTTTAATCTACGCCCTGAGCCGTTATTTACTCTGCCAACAACCGCAGGGCCACAAAAGTTGCGGTCACTGTCGTGGATGTCAGTTGATGCAGGCTGGCACGCATCCCGATTACTACACCCTGGCTCCCGAAAAAGGGAAAAATATGCTGGGCATTGATGCGGTACGTGAGGTCACCGAAAAGCTGAATGAGCACGCACGCCTAGGTGGTGCGAAAGTTGTCTGGGTAACCGATGCTGCCTTACTGACCGACGCCGCGGCTAACGCATTGCTGAAAACGCTTGAAGAGCCACCAGCAGAAACCTGGTTTTTCCTGGCTACCCGCGAGCCTGAACGTTTACTGGCAACATTACGTAGTCGTTGTCGGTTACATTACCTTGCGCCGCCGCCGGAACAGTACGCCGTGACCTGGCTTTCACGCGAAGTGACAATGTCACAGGATGCATTACTTGCCGCATTGCGCTTAAGCGCCGGTTCGCCTGGCGCGGCACTGGCGTTGTTTCAGGGAGATAACTGGCAGGCTCGTGAAACATTGTGTCAGGCGTTGGCATATAGCGTGCCATCGGGCGACTGGTATTCGCTGCTAGCGGCCCTTAATCATGAACAAGCTCCGGCGCGTTTACACTGGCTGGCAACGTTGCTGATGGATGCGCTAAAACGCCATCATGGTGCTGCGCAGGTGACCAATGTTGATGTGCCGGGCCTGGTCGCCGAACTGGCAAACCATCTTTCTCCCTCGCGCCTGCAGGCTATACTGGGGGATGTTTGCCACATTCGTGAACAGTTAATGTCTGTTACAGGCATCAACCGCGAGCTTCTCATCACCGATCTTTTACTGCGTATTGAACATTACCTGCAACCGGGCGTTGTGCTACCGGTTCCTCATCTTTAAGAGAGACATCATGTTTTTAGTCGACTCACACTGCCATCTCGATGGTCTGGATTATGAATCTTTGCATAAGGACGTGGATGACGTTCTGGCGAAAGCCGCCGCACGCGATGTGAAATTTTGTCTGGCAGTCGCCACAACATTACCGGGTTATTTACATATGCGGGATCTGGTAGGCGAACGTGACAACGTCGTATTTTCTTGTGGCGTGCATCCACTCAACCAGAATGATCCCTACGATGTAGAAGATTTACGCCGTCTGGCGGCAGAAGAGGGTGTTGTAGCGCTGGGTGAAACCGGGCTGGATTATTATTACACACCGGAAACTAAAGTACGTCAGCAAGAGTCCTTCATCCATCATATCCAGATTGGTCGTGAACTGAACAAGCCGGTTATCGTCCATACCCGTGACGCCCGTGCCGATACGCTGGCAATTCTGCGCGAAGAAAAAGTGACGGATTGCGGTGGCGTACTACACTGTTTTACAGAGGACAGAGAAACGGCGGGTAAATTACTGGATCTCGGATTTTACATCTCCTTTTCCGGCATTGTGACCTTCCGTAATGCGGAGCAACTGCGCGATGCTGCGCGTTATGTCCCCCTGGATCGATTACTGGTGGAAACTGACTCACCTTACCTTGCGCCGGTACCGCATCGAGGAAAAGAGAATCAACCTGCGATGGTTCGTGACGTTGCAGAATACATGGCTGTGTTGAAAGGTGTTGCCGTTGAAGAACTGGCGCAGGTAACCACCGATAACTTCGCCCGTCTGTTTCACATCGACGCTTCCCGCCTTCAATCCATCCGTTGAATGAGTTTTTTTAAAGCTCGTAATTAATGGCTAAAACGAGTAAAGTTCACCGCCGAAAATTGGGCGGTGAATAACCGCGTTTGAAATATTGTGACATATGTTTTGTCAAAATGTGCAACTTCTCCAATGATCTGAAGTTGAAACGTGATAGCCGTCAAACAAATTGGCACTGAATTATTTTACTCTGTGTAATAAATAAAGGGCGCTTAGATGCCCTGTACACGGCGAGGCTCTCCCCCCTTGCCACGCGTGAGAACGTAAAAAAAGCACCCATACTCAGGAGCACTCTCAATTATGTTTAAGAATGCATTTGCTAACCTGCAAAAGGTCGGTAAATCGCTGATGCTGCCGGTATCCGTACTGCCTATCGCAGGTATTCTGCTGGGCGTCGGTTCCGCGAATTTCAGCTGGCTGCCCGCCGTTGTATCGCATGTTATGGCAGAAGCAGGCGGTTCCGTCTTTGCAAACATGCCACTGATTTTTGCGATCGGTGTCGCCCTCGGCTTTACCAATAACGATGGCGTATCCGCGCTGGCCGCAGTTGTTGCCTATGGCATCATGGTTAAAACCATGGCCGTGGTTGCGCCACTGGTACTGCATTTACCTGCTGAAGAAATCGCCTCTAAACACCTGGCGGATACTGGCGTACTCGGAGGGATTATCTCCGGTGCGATCGCAGCGTACATGTTTAACCGTTTCTACCGTATTAAGCTGCCTGAGTATCTTGGCTTCTTTGCCGGTAAACGCTTTGTGCCGATCATTTCTGGCCTGGCTGCCATCTTTACTGGCGTTGTGCTGTCCTTCATTTGGCCGCCGATTGGTTCTGCAATCCAGACCTTCTCTCAGTGGGCTGCTTACCAGAACCCGGTAGTTGCGTTTGGCATTTACGGTTTCATCGAACGTTGCCTGGTACCGTTTGGTCTGCACCACATCTGGAACGTACCTTTCCAGATGCAGATTGGTGAATACACCAACGCAGCAGGTCAGGTTTTCCACGGCGACATTCCGCGTTATATGGCGGGTGACCCGACTGCGGGTAAACTGTCTGGTGGCTTCCTGTTCAAAATGTACGGTCTGCCAGCTGCCGCAATTGCTATCTGGCACTCTGCTAAACCAGAAAACCGCGCGAAAGTGGGCGGTATTATGATTTCCGCGGCGCTGACCTCGTTCCTGACCGGTATCACCGAGCCGATCGAGTTCTCCTTCATGTTCGTTGCGCCGATCCTGTACATCATCCACGCGATTCTGGCAGGCCTGGCATTCCCAATCTGTATTCTTCTGGGGATGCGTGACGGTACGTCGTTCTCGCACGGTCTGATCGACTTCATCGTTCTGTCTGGTAACAGCAGCAAACTGTGGCTGTTCCCGATCGTCGGTATCGGTTATGCGATTGTTTACTACACCATCTTCCGCGTGCTGATTAAAGCACTGGATCTGAAAACGCCGGGTCGTGAAGACGCGACTGAAGATGCAAAAGCGACAGGTACCAGCGAAATGGCACCGGCTCTGGTTGCTGCATTTGGTGGTAAAGAAAACATTACTAACCTCGACGCATGTATTACCCGTCTGCGCGTCAGCGTTGCTGATGTGTCTAAAGTGGATCAGGCCGGCCTGAAGAAACTGGGCGCAGCGGGCGTAGTGGTTGCTGGTTCTGGTGTTCAGGCGATTTTCGGTACTAAATCCGATAACCTGAAAACCGAGATGGATGAGTACATCCGTAACCACTAATCCGTAAGACGTTGGGGAGACTAAGGCAGCCAGATGGCTGCCTTTTTTACAGGTGTTATTCAGAATTGATACGTGCTGGTAATGCTGAAATTACGCGGTGTGCCGTAGACGATAGAACCTTCCACGTTGGTATCGTAGGTTTTGTCGAACAGGTTATTGACGTTCCCCTGTAACGAGAAGTTTTTCGTCACCTGGTAGCGGGTGAAGAGATCCACCAGCGCGTAGCTACCTTGCTCGGCGCGGAAGGTGCCATACGGTGTCACGGTGTCGGTATACACGCGATTTTGCCAGTTAACACCACCGCCGACTGTCAACTCTGGCATGACAGGCAACCGATAGCTGGTGAACATTTTAACCGTGGTGCGTGGCAGATTAGGATTAACGGCGTTTCCTTCGTTATCCTCTGCAATATAGCGCGTTGCGCCAAATGTCAGCTGCCAGTTGTCGGTAATTGCGCCGTTGAGTTCAAATTCCACCCCTTTACTGACTGTCCCATCCACCGCTTTATAGGCGGTTTCGCCGTTGCTGCCGGGGATAGGTGTACCGGTGGACTGAGCGACATTATCCTGCTCAATACGGAAGATGGCTAATGTGGTGGTCAGACGGCTATTCATCCAGTCCGATTTCAGACCCAGCTCGTAGTTGTTACCGGTGATTGGAGCCAGATATTTGCCTGAACTGTCACGATCATTTTGCGGCTGGAAAATAGAGGTATAGCTGGCGTAGGTCGACCAGTTGTCATTGATGTCAAACACCAGACCAGCGTAAGGCGTGGTGTGGTTTTTCTCCATGCTGTAAGTCAGCGTATCAACCCGCCAGTTGGTATAACGTGCGCCGAGGATCAGATGCAGCGGATCGGCAAGGGTGACACGAGTGGCAGCATATAACGATTTCATATGTGTGGTATCGTCCTGCGCCAGGCTCTGTGGTGACCAGTCGGTTTGTGGGAAATTGCCATTAAAGTTGTAGAAACTGCCAATTTCATCCGGGAAGATGTTGGCCCATGAACTGAAGTAACGATTGTTTTGTTTGCTGTAACTGCCACCAAACATTAGATTGTGCTGACGACCAAACAATTCATAACTACCGTCAGCGAACAAATCCAGCGCATCAACTTTACGTTTGCCACTGTTCCAACCGGTGCCGCCGACATAATCAAAGCCAGGTCCATAATTACTGTATGGCCCAACCAGCATACCATCCGCTTTGTTTACATAGGCATCGACATACATCATTTTGCTGTCAAATTCGACTTCAGAGTGGGTGGCATTCAGCGTCGCTTGCCAGGTATCAGCAAACCGCTGCTTCAGGGTCATAAAGACCTTGTTGATCTCTTTATCGTTGTACGCCCAGTCAGGTGCGGTACTGCGTGCACGATCGTAACTGTTGCTGCTGCCATCAGTATTCCAGCGCGGTAAACCGCCCCAGGTAGGGCTATTAACATCAATGCGCTGATATTCGTAACCGGCTGAAAGCGTCGTAAGATCGCCTAAATCAGCATCGACAATGCCGGAGAAGAAGGTCTTTTCACTGTTGTAGCGGTCCAGCCATGAGTCGTTATTCTGGTAGCCGCCGACAATTCGCGCGCGGATTTTACCGTCTTCGGTGAGTGGGCTTTGTAAATCCGCCACATACCGTTCTTTGTTCCAGCTACCGTATTCCGCCGAGACATCGCCTTTAAATTCACGACTGGTCGCGTGTTTTCGAACCATATTAATTGCCGCAGATGGATTACCCGTCCCGGTCATGAGTCCTGTCGCGCCACGCACTACTTCTACGCGTTCAAAGAGTGCCATATCAGAAAGTGCGTCGCCCAGATTCCAGCGCGATTCAAAATAGGTGGGGATACCATCAACCATATAGTTATCGATCTGGAATCCGCGGGAATAATAAAGAGCACGATCGGAATCCGCCTGACTTTTGCTGATCCCCAGCGTGTTTTCCATCACTTCGCCCAGCGTTTGTAACTGCTGATCTTCCATCCGCTGCTGGCTAACAATAGTGACCGACTGAGGAATATCACGTTGAGTCATCTGCATTTTGGTACCCGCAGAGGTAGACGTTACGCTGTAATCATTTTCGCCATCATCTGGAGCTGTGGCTGAACCCTCAACAATCACCGTTTCTTCAGTGGCTGGTGCAGCAAAAGCGGCAGAAGGTAATAGTGCCAGTGCTATGCAACCGGCAAGTAGTGATGGTTTGGTGCTGGCTTGATATTGATTATCCCTGTTAAATTGTGTTGAAAGCATTTGAAATCTCTTGGTTTATGTTGTCGTCAGGCTCATGCCGGAGGAGGGTGATGAGCGGTTATATTTAGTGTGCGAATAATTTTGTATGTAAATGCAAATGAGAAATATACGCATTCATATTTGACGTGTAAACCAAACAGAGAATGTCTTTTCAGCGCATTCGCAGGCAGAAATGGGAATAATGGCGATATATACGGCAGCAAAACGATTTTTTGCTTAAGAAATCGTGAGTTAAGGTTGAAAGAGCAGGTTTAACTCGACCATACTCTATACTCGCAGTGTGGCGCGGCGTAGCATGGCGCAACGCATGGCTATTTGAAAAAGGAAAATGTCGTGGCAGAAGAAACTATATTCAGCAAAATTATTCGTCGTGAGATCCCCTCCGATATCGTCTACCAGGATGATCTGGTAACGGCGTTTCGCGATATTTCGCCGCAAGCGCCAACGCATATTCTGATCATTCCGAATATCCTCATTCCGACTGTGAACGACGTCTCAGCTGAGCATGAGCAGGCGCTGGGACGCATGATCACCGTAGCGGCAAAAATTGCTGAGCAAGAAGGTATTGCCGAAGATGGCTATCGTCTGATCATGAATACCAACCGCCATGGCGGACAAGAGGTTTACCACATCCATATGCACTTGTTGGGTGGCCGTCCGCTGGGACCAATGCTGGCACATAAAGGTCTGTAACGATGAGAAAAGGATGCTTTGGGCTGGTGTCTCTGGCGTTGTTACTGCTGGTGGGCTGTCGTTCACATCCGGAAATTCCGGTGAATGATGAGCAATCGCTGGTGATGGAGTCATCTTTATTGGCTGCGGGCATCAGTGCAGAAAAGCCCGTCCTTTCGACGTCTGATATTCAACCTTCAGCATCCTCAACGCTTTATAACGAAAGGCAAGAACCCGTTACCGTTCATTATCGTTTTTACTGGTATGACGCCAGAGGGCTGGAGATGCATCCTCTGGAAAGGCCACGCAGCGTTACCATTCCCGCACATTCGGCGGTAACGCTGTACGGCAGCGCCAATTTTCTGGGGGCGCACAAAGTCAGACTTTATCTATATTTGTAAGGGGTGAATCTTGATGACAAAAATGAGTCGCTACGCCTTGATTACCGCGCTGGCGATGTTTCTCGCCGGGTGTGTGGGGCAACGTGAACCTGCACCGGTAGAAGAAGTGAAACCAGCGCCGGAACAACCAGCCGAGCCACAACAGCCTGTCCCCACAGTGCCCTCGGTGCCGACGATCCCGCAGCAGCCAGGCCCAATTGAGCACGAAGATCAAACGGCACCGCCTGCGCCGCATATTCGCCATTATGACTGGAATGGCGCAATGCAGCCGATGGTCAGTAAGATGCTTGGGGCTGACGGGGTGACTGCGGGTAGCGTCCTGCTGGTTGATAGCGTTAACAACCGTACTAACGGTTCGCTGAATGCCGCAGAAGCGACCGAAACGCTGCGAAATGCGCTGGCTAATAACGGGAAATTTACCCTGGTTTCCGCCCAGCAGCTGTCGATGGCTAAGCAACAGTTAGGTTTGTCGCCGCAGGACAGTTTAGGTACTCGTAGTAAAGCCATAGGCATTGCCCGCAATGTCGGCGCTCATTACGTGCTGTACTCCAGCGCCTCTGGCAACGTTAACGCTCCGACCCTACAAATGCAGCTGATGCTGGTGCAGACGGGCGAAATTATCTGGTCAGGTAAAGGTGCCGTTTCGCAGCAATAATCCCATCATGCGCGACGAATTGCTGTCGCGCTTTTTCCCGCAGTTTCATCCCGTCACGACGTTTAATAGTGGGCTTAGTGGCGGGAGTTTTCTCATTGAACATCAGGGCCAGCGTTTTGTTGTGCGTCAGCCGCACGATCCTGATGCGCCGCAGTCCGCGTTCTTGCGCCAGTATCGGGCTTTATCACAACTACCCGCAAGCATTGCACCGAAGCCGCATTTATATCTCCGTGACTGGATGGTAGTCGACTATCTGCCCGGCGCGGTAAAAACGTATTTGCCGGATACCAACGAACTGGCAGGCTTGCTGTATTATCTACATCAACAACCACGTTTTGGCTGGCGAATAACGCTGTTGCCGTTACTGGAACTGTACTGGCAGCAAAGCGATCCGGCGCGGCGGACAGTGGGTTGGCTGCGAATGTTAAAACGTCTGCGCAAAGCGCGGGAACCACGGCCTTTACGCTTAAGTCCATTGCATATGGATGTCCACGCCGGAAATTTAGTGCATAGCGCGTCAGGGTTAAAACTCATCGACTGGGAGTATGCCGGAGATGGTGATATCGCGCTGGAACTGGCGGCGGTGTGGGTGGAAAATACTGAACAGCACCGGCAATTGGTCAATGACTATGCCACTCGCGCGAAGATTTATCCGGCGCAATTATGGCGTCAGGTCAGGCGATGGTTTCCCTGGCTGCTGATGCTCAAAGCAGGGTGGTTTGAGTACCGCTGGCGACAAACCGGCGATCAACAATTTATCAGGCTGGCCGATGACACCTGGCGGCAGCTATTAATAAAACAATAAGGAGAGCAGTGTGGGTCCAGTAATGTTGGATGTCAAAGGTTACGAACTGGACGCGGAAGAGCGTGAAATACTTGCGCATCCGCTGGTGGGAGGGCTGATTCTCTTTACGCGTAACTATCATGATCCTGCCCAGTTACGTGAACTGGTGCGCCAGATCCGCGCAGCTTCGCGCAATCATCTGGTGGTGGCGGTAGATCAGGAAGGTGGACGCGTGCAGCGTTTTCGTGAAGGTTTTACCCGCTTGCCAGCGGCGCAATCATTCGCTGCGCTGTCAGGAATGGAAGAGGGCGGCAAACTGGCGCAAGAGGCGGGTTGGCTGATGGCCAGCGAAATGATCGCTATGGATATTGATATCAGCTTTGCGCCAGTGCTGGATGTCGGGCATATCAGCGCGGCGATTGGCGAGCGTTCTTATCATGCCGATCCACAAAAAGCCCTGGCAATTGCCAGCCGGTTTATTGATGGTATGCATGAAGCCGGAATGAAAACGACCGGGAAACACTTCCCAGGACACGGTGCAGTAACGGCAGACTCACACAAAGAAACACCGTGCGATCCACGTCCACAAGCGGAGATTCGCGCTAAAGATATGTCGGTCTTCAGTTCCTTAATCCGCGAAAATAAACTCGACGCCATTATGCCTGCGCATGTGATCTACAGTGATGTTGATCCGCGTCCGGCGAGCGGTTCTCCCTACTGGCTGAAAACCGTTTTGCGTCAGGAACTGGGTTTTGACGGCGTGATTTTCTCTGACGATTTATCGATGGAAGGTGCCGCGATTATGGGCAGTTATGCCGAACGCGGGCAGGCATCACTGGATGCGGGTTGCGATATGATCCTGGTCTGCAATAATCGTAAAGGGGCCGTCAGCGTGTTAGATAATCTGTCACCGATCAAGGCAGAAGGTGTTACACGTTTGTATCATAAAGGTTCATTTTCGCGACAGGAACTGATGGACTCGGCTCGCTGGAAAGCGATCAGCACCCGTCTGAATCAGTTACATGAACGCTGGCAGGAAGAGAAAGCAGGTCACTAACCCTGGCTTATGTGAGGAAGCGATGATTATCTATTTACACGGTTTTGACTCTAACAGTCCGGGTAACCACGAGAAAGTCTTACAATTGCAGTTTATTGACCCGGATGTACGCTTGATAAGCTACAGTACGCGGCATCCGAAACATGATATGCAGCATCTGCTCAAAGAAGTGGACAAAATGTTGCAACTGAACGTCGACGAGCGTCCGCTGATTTGCGGCGTTGGTCTGGGCGGATACTGGGCGGAACGGATTGGTTTTCTTTGCGATATCCGCCAGGTGATCTTCAACCCTAATTTGTTCCCTTATGAGAACATGGAAGGCAAGATTGATCGCCCGGAAGAGTATGCCGATATTGCCACTAAGTGTGTGACCAACTTCCGTGAGAAGAATCGCGATCGTTGCCTGGTGATTTTGTCGCGTAATGATGAAGCGCTTAACAGCCAGCGGACATCTGAAGAGCTGCATCATTATTACGAGATTGTCTGGGACGAAGAGCAGACGCACAAATTCAAGAATATCTCCCCGCATTTACAGCGCATTAAAGCGTTCAAAACCCTCGGGTAAATGCCCTCGTCGCATCAGGTAACCTTGCCGGTACCTGATGCGCTCCGGATTCTGTGGGTCGGATAAGGCGTTCACGCCGCATCCGACATTCGAGCATCAATGCCTGATGCGCCTCTTATCAGGACGACCAAACGCCCTCGATATACGCTTCACCCTATATCGCCCTTCCGGACTTGCTCAAATAATAAACAATAAACTCTGTTTTTTGATCTCACCCGGTAAAGTCGCCTATCTTTTCAGCAACAAAACTTGATTAACATCAATTTTGGTATGACCAATGCACCATTCATGTTATTCTCAATAGCGAAGAACATTTTCATTGCTGTAACCTGTTGTTAATTAAGAGCTATGTTAATAACCATTAATTAACAATTGGTTAATAAATTTAAGGGGGTCACGTTGACTACGCCATTGAAAAAGATTGTGATTGTCGGCGGCGGTGCTGGTGGGCTGGAAATGGCAACACAGCTGGGGCATAAGCTGGGACGCAAGAAAAAAGCCAAAATTACGCTGGTCGATCGTAACCACAGCCATCTGTGGAAACCGCTGCTGCACGAAGTGGCGACTGGCTCGCTTGATGAAGGCGTCGATGCGTTGAGCTATCTGGCCCATGCGCGCAATCATGGTTTCCAGTTCCAGCTGGGTTCCGTCATTGATATTGATCGTGAAGCGAAAACAATCACTATTGCAGAACTGCGCGATGAGAAAGGTGAACTGCTGGTTCCGGAACGTAAAATCGCCTATGACACCCTGGTAATGGCGCTGGGTAGCACCTCTAACGATTTCAATACGCCAGGTGTCAAAGAGAACTGCATTTTCCTCGATAACCCGCACCAGGCGCGTCGCTTTCACCAGGAGATGCTGAATCTCTTCCTGAAATACTCCGCCAACCTGGGCGCAAATGGCAAAGTGAACATTGCGATTGTCGGCGGCGGCGCGACGGGTGTAGAACTCTCCGCTGAATTGCACAACGCGGTCAAGCAACTGCACAGCTACGGTTACAAAGGCCTGACCAACGAAGCCCTGAACGTAACGCTGGTAGAAGCGGGAGAACGTATTTTGCCTGCATTACCGCCACGTATCTCTGCTGCGGCCCACAACGAGCTAACGAAACTTGGCGTTCGCGTGCTGACGCAAACCATGGTCACCAGTGCTGATGAAGGCGGCCTGCACACTAAAGATGGCGAATATATTGAGGCTGATCTGATGGTGTGGGCAGCCGGGATCAAAGCGCCAGACTTCCTGAAAGATATCGGTGGTCTTGAAACTAACCGTATCAACCAGCTGGTGGTGGAACCGACGCTGCAAACCACCCGCGATCCAGACATTTACGCTATTGGCGACTGCGCGTCATGCCCGCGTCCGGAAGGGGGCTTTGTTCCGCCGCGTGCTCAGGCTGCACACCAGATGGCGACTTGCGCAATGAACAACATACTGGCGCAGATGAACGGTAAGCCGCTGAAAAATTATCAGTATAAAGATCATGGTTCGCTGGTATCGCTGTCGAACTTCTCCACCGTCGGTAGCCTGATGGGTAACCTGACGCGCGGCTCAATGATGATTGAAGGACGAATTGCGCGCTTTGTATATATCTCGCTATACCGAATGCATCAGATTGCGCTGCATGGTTACTTTAAAACCGGATTAATGATGCTGGTGGGGAGTATTAACCGCGTTATCCGTCCGCGTTTGAAGTTGCATTAATCGACGTACACTGGCGGATGTGGCATAAACGCCTCATCCGCCCTGGACAAATGGTACGAGCGGTAGGCCTGATAAGACGCGTTAAGCGTCGCATCAGGCATTCCTTCAGACTCCTCCGAATCATTAAGTATTTCCAGCCATTCCCGCGCTTTTCATCTTCTGTCTGATAGCTGCTTTTCTCCTTCGCTTGCATGATTGGCATAACTGCAAAGAAGGAGGTGTTCCCGTGAATAAATCAATGTTGGCGGGTATCGGGATTGGTGTCGCAGCTGCGCTGGGCGTAGCGGCAGTGGCCAGTCTGAACGTGTTTGAACGTGGCCCGCAATACGCTCAGGTTGTTTCTGCAACCCCAATCAAGGAAACGGTTAAAACACCGCGTCAGGAGTGTCGCAACGTCACAGTGACCCATCGTCGACCGGTGCAGGATGAAAATCGCATTACCGGGTCGGTGCTCGGCGCTGTTGCTGGCGGCGTGATAGGGCATCAGTTTGGCGGTGGTCGCGGTAAAGATGTCGCCACTGTTGTGGGGGCGCTGGGTGGTGGATATGCCGGTAACCAGATCCAGGGCTCTCTCCAGGAAAGCGATACTTACACGACTACGCAACAGCGTTGTAAAACGGTGTATGACAAGTCAGAAAAAATGCTCGGTTATGATGTGACCTATAAGATTGGCGATCAGCAGGGCAAAATCCGCATGGACCGCGATCCGGGTACGCAGATCCCGCTAGATAGTAATGGGCAACTGATTTTGAATAACAAAGTATAACAAGGCTGTACTCTGCAATTTGGCCCCTCATTCGCTCAGGCTGAGGGGCTTTTTTTGCGACTTATTTCACCAGTTCGGGCCATAAACGCAAAGTCGTTCCGGCAATCTGCATTAGTTTTTCCAGCGATGCACCTTCGCGTGCGCTGATCGACATCCCCTGAATAATACAATTAAGGAATTCTGCCAGATGTGTCACGTCACAGTGGGTCGGGATTTCCCCGCGCGCTTGTCGTTGACATAAAAACTGCTGCAAAGTGCGCTCTTGCATCGCATGGCGTGATTTCAACGTATTGGCGATATCTCCTGAATCTGGGGAGAGGGTGGTGCAGTTGTTGATCATGAAGCAGCCTGCCGGGGTGTCTTTGCTGGTAAAGCAGTTGGCGATGGCAGCAAAATAGTCAGCCAGCGCAGACTCCACGCTTTTCTCTTCACAAAACAGCTGTGCTTCATGCTTAGCGGCAAAACGATCGATATAGCGGTCGAGAACGGCACGAAATAACCCCTCTTTGTTGGTAAATTCCGCGTATAGCGTGGGCGCTTTGGCTCCGGTCGCTTCGACGAGGTCCGCAAGAGAAGTCGCTTCATAACCGTGTTGCCAGAACAATTTCATGGCCTTATCAAGCGCGGCATCCCTGTCGAACACTTTTGGGCGGCCACGGCTTTTTTTTACACATTGTGTTGAGTCAGTTGCCATGATGCCGTTGTACCTGGTGACTGTGAATGAAAGGTTATTATAAAAATAATCACCTCCGTTCACCAGTCCAGATCCCATAAAAATAATTGCTTTCTATTTAACTGAAATTTAAAGATTTTTAAATTAATTAATGATTGTTATAAAAAATATCTTGTATGTGATCCAGATCACATCTATCATTTAGTTATCGATCGTTAAGTAATTGCTTGCGACGTCATTCATCTGCATAAGGCCACTATTATGAAAAACGTAAAAACCCTCATCGCTGCGGCGATTTTAAGCTCCATGTCATTTGCCAGCTTTGCGGCTGTCGAAGTTCAGTCAACGCCAGAAGGCCAACAAAAAGTCGGTACAATCAGTGCTAACGCGGGGACAAATCTGGGATCGCTGGAAGAGCAGCTGGCGCAAAAAGCGGATGAGATGGGCGCAAAATCTTTCCGTATTACTTCTGTAACCGGTCCGAATACCCTCCATGGAACAGCAGTAATTTATAAATAAGCATTAACCCTCATTAATGCCTGCTACTGCTGATTTTTTCCCCGCGACATGCCGTGTCGCGGGGAGTTTTTTATCCAGGATTTACAGAGTTTGTGGGCTCACTTGATGACGGCGGACATCCACCGGCATCCCGGAACGGACATCCATCACATGTTGCATCACTTCAGCGTCAGTTTGTGCTGCATCTTTAAATGATTGCATTGCGCTATTCAGCGTAATTGGCAGCAGCTGCGGATCGTCATCAATCTTCTCTGACAGCGGCTGATGTACTTCAACCAGACGCGCACCGTTTGGTTCGGCAGAGACTTTTATCGGAGTGTTGATGATATTCACTTTGGTGCCTGGGGTGACCTGGCTAAAGAGTGTTTTGATATCGTCATCCCGCAGACGAATACAGCCAGAACTTACCCGCATGCCAATGCCGAAATCGGCGTTCGTACCGTGAAGCAAATAAACGCCGCCATAGGCCGCCAGACGAATCGCATGATGGCCCATTGGGTTATCCGGTCCAGCCGGCACTACCGCAGGCAACTCAATTCCCTGTGCTTTATAACGGGCGCGGATGTTTGCCGTTGGCGTCCAGGTTGGGTTTGCACGTTTGTCTGAAACGGTGGTCACCATTGTCGGTGTCAGCGTGTCACCACCTAACTGACCAATACCTATTGGATACACGGTTACCGAATTTTTACCCGGCGGGTAGTAATAGAGACGCAGCTCCGCAATGTTGATCACAATGCCTTCGCGCGGCGCGTCTGGAAGTAGGGTTTGCAACGGGATCGTTAACACGCTGCCCGCGCGCGGTACGTAAGGATCAACGCCGGGGTTAGCCTGTAACAGAGCGAGAAAGCCGACGTTATATTTTTTGGCGATGGCTTCCAGAGAACCACCGTCATTTTCCACCACATGAAATTTGTTTTCGCCAACCAGACGACTGCCCGCTGGCGGCAGCGGCCAGGTGTTGGCTTTTGCCGGTAGCGCCAGCGCCACGGCAGCGGCGAACGTAAAAAACGTTAGCCAGCGAGAAAAACGCGTTTTGATCATCACCAAAAATCCATAATAAATATAAGGTTATTGTAATAAACAGATAAGCCTGAATTATGGATGGTGACAGTGTCGGATAGTGCAGGGAAGTGCAAAGAATTTGTAAATGTTGCAGATGGGGGCGCAGAAACGCCCCCGATTTACCATTAAGCGATCGCGTTCTCTTCCAGTTCACGCATAAACTGGCGTACCCATTCGATACGCGTTTTCCGCTCACTCAAATCCTGAATAAATTTCAGGCGCGTCGGACCATCAAGGCGGTAATGCTGCGGCTGTTTTTGCAGCAAACCAATCAACCAGGCCGGATTAACGTGATTCTTCTCGGCAAATTCGATCACCCCGCCTTTCTCATTACCTTCCAGCTTCCTGATCCCCAGTTTCTGCGCTTGCTGGCGCAGACGGGCAACATCCAGCAGGATACGCGCCGGATCCGGCAGCAGGCCGAAGCGATCGATAAGCTCGACTTTGATCTCTTCCAGTTCGTTTTCCGTTTTGGCGCTGGCAATACGTTTATAGAACGACAAACGCGTATTCACGTCAGGAATGAAATCATCTGGCAATAGCGACGGCATCCGCAGCTCGACTTCTGTTTGCTGGCTGGTGAGATCTTCCAGCGACGGCTCGCGTCCGGCTTTCAGTGCATCGACGGCGTTTTCCAGCAACTCCATATACAGCGAGAAACCGATGGTTTCCATTGAGCCGCTTTGTTCTTCGCCAAGCAGTTCACCCGCGCCGCGAATCTCCAGATCGTGCGTTGCCAGCGCAAAACCTGCCCCGAGATCTTCCAGCGAGGCAATCGCTTCAAGACGTTTTTGTGCATCGGTAGTCATCGCTTTTGGATGCGGCGTCAGCAACCATGCATATGCCTGATGATGCGAACGTCCGACGCGACCGCGTAACTGGTGCAGCTGCGCCAGACCGAAGTGATCCGCACGTTCAATGATAATGGTGTTGGCTGTCGGGATGTCGATCCCGGTTTCGATAATGGTGGTACAAACCAGCACGTTGAAACGTTGATGATGGAAATCATTCATCACCCGTTCCAGTTGGCGCTCGCGCATCTGCCCGTGACCGATGGCGATCCGCGCTTCTGGCACCAGTTCTGCCAGCCGTTCGGCGGCTTTCTGAATGTTTTCCACATCATTGTAGAGATAATAAACCTGTCCTCCGCGCAAAATTTCACGCAGGATCGCCTCCCGGACCACCAGGCTGTCATACTCACGGACAAAGGTTTTAACTGCCAGACGACGGGCGGGCGGCGTGGCGATAATCGACAGGTCACGCATTCCGCTCATTGCCATATTCAGCGTACGTGGGATCGGCGTTGCAGTAAGCGTCAGAATATC
>NZ_CAOLGM010000015.1:0-51594 GCF_948475835.1 uncultured Escherichia sp.
TGCCTTCCCCGAGCGGTCACGCAAAACGTTGCAACGACCTGATCATTTGCAGTTTTTAGCGGAACGCAGATATAAAAAATCCCCGGCTTTTTGTGCCAGGGACGTTCATAGCTGAAAATTTATTCTACGTTTTCGGCGACGGGAGTTGTTGAGGTTAAGGGTGAAGTCAATGCCGCCAGTGAGCCGCCTGAAACGCCAATTTCATTGAGCAAGGAGTCAATCAGCGGTGCCTGTGTGCGGTAAGAGAGAGCGGCTGATAATGCTTGTTCCGCCAGGTTTCCGCCCCCCACATTACCCGTGTTTGCATCACCCGCAGCGCTGCCACGATTCAGACCATCGACCTGAATAATCTTGATACCGTCAATAGATTTCATCGGCTCAACGGATTTTTCTATTACCGCAGGTAGCGCCTGCAACAAGGCCAGTTTGAATTTAAGGCTGGTTTGTTCATCAGAAAGTACGTTGATAGCATCGTTCAGCGCACGTTGTGCTTCTGCTTCCGCCAGACCCTTTTTACGTGTAGCTTCGGCTAACTCAACGATAGCCGCCGCCTGCATCTCTGCGGCTTCTTTTTCTGCTTTCGCCCGCACGGTCAGTTCAACCGCTTTGGTTTCTGCATCCTGCGCGGCAGCGATTAGGGCAACTTGTTTAGCACGATCGGCTTCTGCGGTCTGGCGAGTGGTTTCTACGTTTTGTTGCGCACTTACTGCTTCTGCGAGTGCAAGGTTAGCACGCGCTTCTGCCTGGGACTGTTGTTCCGATTTGGCGGCAATAGCGATCGATTTCGTCTGGTTGGCGATTTCGGTGACCTGCTGTTGTTCGATCTCTTTAATACGAACTTCACGTTCAGCCTCAACCTTTCTTGAGCGGACGGCCTGCTCGCGCTCGATCTCCGTTTCCTGAATTTGTCGTTGAGCCAGAATTCGCGTCTGCTCTGCTTCACGACGACGTTCAGCTTCAAAAGCCGCAATACGTGCATTCTGTTCGGCAGTACGGGTTTTAACCTGCTGCTCCTGCTCAAGCGTCATAAACGCTTCTTGTTGTTCAATCTCCAACTTGCGCGAAAGTGCATCACGGTTTTTCTCACGCACCGCAACTTCTACATCCTGTTCAACTTCGTTACGTTCGCGACGACGGCGCTCCGTCTCCTGAGTCAGTTTGGTTAAACCTTCGGCGTCAAAGGCATTGTTCGGATTGAAATGTTCTTTCGAGGTCTGGTTAAAGTTGGTAAGTGAAACGCTTTCCAGCTCAAGACCGTTTTTCGACAGGTCTTCTGCGACAGTATTTTGTACTCCCTGCACGAAGTTCTCGCGGGTATCCTGTAACTCATGCATGGTCATTTGTGCAGCTGTTGCACGGAGGGCATCGACAAATTTATCTTCAACCAACATACGTAAGTCTTCTGGTGATAGCGTGCGTTGCCCCAACGTCTGCGCCGCAGTGGCGATGCCTTCTACAGACGGTTTTACCCGTACAAAGAAAGCGACTACTACATCAACACGCATACGATCTTTCGTAATCAGGCTATCAATGGTTGAGCGGCTGACTTCCAGCTTCAGAGTATTCATATTGATGGGGATTATTTCATGAAAGATCGGCATCACGATTGCGCCACCGCTCATCACCACTTTTTGCCCACCTAAACCAGTACGAACAAAAGCTTGCTCTGCCGAAGCGCGACGATAGAGCCTGGCGAAAATAATTCCAATAATAAACAGAATGCATACGGCAATAATCGCGGTAAACATCCAGGAGGGCACAGAATTAACAATATCATCCATTATTAAATTTCCTTTTGATTAATAAATTACAATATTTGTGGCCAGGGATTGTTTTCCGCCAAATATCGCGTTGCAGAAAGTCGGCAAATAATTAACACTTTGTCTCCTTTAGTGAAAAATTTTCCTTCTTCAGGCTCCAGTAGTAAATAATGTATTTGGCCAAATTGATCGGTGAGTTTTCCTTCGCAGGGATTACCTGAAGTGGCTTGATGACCGGTAATTAATGCCATGCTACCAATATATTCTTCTTCTGTAATAGCTGAACTATGGTCGCGTGGAATCCAGGGCGCAACTATTTTACCGGTATAATGCACCGCAATAATCGTAAACAGTAAACTGACAGGAACCACGAACAGGTTCGACAGTGGTGATTGCCAGACCATGATGCAGGCATGCTGCAACAGGATGCCAATAAGACCAAAAAAACCAGCCAGCAAGCAGAGAACGACGAGAGCTGGCAATCTTCCGATATTGAGATAATGAAGTGCCTGGCTAATATGACCTGTGGTTATGGAATCATAATGGTCAAGATGTGCATCAAGAGCACCGGAGAGCATGTGACCGCAGATAAGCGCTAAAATTTCTAAAAGGCCGATCAACAGTACAAAGGAAATAGCGAAAAGATAAGGGGTATTATAGTCGGCGAATAAAATCATATGTCACTCCAATGTCCATTTAGTGACGCAATATTTACTTTGGGATAGTTTCCTTGCTTACATTTATCTTTGTTAATAATAACACATGTTAGAGAAGTTCTGGAAGAGAAAGTTTTTTAATATGGTTTTTTATTTTTCACTAAAAAGTGTGATCGGGGACAATATATTTACGCACGTTATGTTTAAAGGCACTACACTGATTGGGGAATACTGAAATCAGAAAAAGCATATGGCCTTAAAAGGTATGCGATAACCGGAGGATGTGCTTATGGATCATAGTCTTAATTCTTTAAATAATTTCGATTTCCTGGCGCGTAGTTTTGCCAGAATGCACGCAGAAGGTCGCCCGGTCGATATTCTTGCCGTTACTGGTAACATGGATGAAGAACATAGAACCTGGTTTTGCGCACGTTATGCCTGGTATTGTCAACAGATGATGCAGGCAAGAGAGCTGGAGTTAGAGCACTGATATAACGGGCCTGATGGCCCGTTTTAGTGTTTGTATTAGATGCTAGTTATAGGTGATTTTGAGGATGACGTCTTTACTAAACGGTCCCTCAACAACAGTCTCTGCCGGATTCGCACTAAGTTCTGCCCTGAATGGTGCGGTGACCGAAGGTGCACTAGACGATGAAAAAGAAGCAAATTGTGAGAAGCGGTTAAATTCCGTTGCTGTTCCATCTTTATGAAATATCTTCAATAGCAGTCCATTACCCATATCCAGATGGCTATAATCACTCAAAATATCCGTAGTGAAAAAGCTCCCTAAAATATTGAATTGCTCAGTACAGGCCGCACCAGGATCTTTTGTCATGACTACACTAAACGTCTCACTAACGCTGGTATTTTTAATTGTTCGGGAATTTATTTTACCAAAGTCAACAACGCCATCAGCTGGTTCCAGTGCGACATTAACAAAGCAGTCAAGGACATGAATATTATTTAATCCACGAATCCTGAAGGTCAAATTTTTGTCTACTTCTATAGCTCCTGCGCCACTCATACCTTTAAACTCTAGAGCGATATATTCATCAGGTAACACCAGGTTTTTATTAACTCTATTGGCATTTTTTGCTAATTTAATATAGAGTTGTACGCGAGCTGGAAAGGTTACTGATAATTGAGGCTCAGGACCTCCACTACAGACAGCGGGGTTTTTATAGTGATTATTAAAGGTACCCGCTCCTTTTATATCAATGCATTCTGGTGCTGCGATAGCATTAGGGGCAGTCGAATCATAATCAACTCCATTGTATGTTACGCCAAAAATATAGGAGTTCTGATTATAAAAGTCCTGACCGCCTGGTAAAAACATCATTATATTAGTCCAGGCTGATGGGTATTCTTCTCCAGGTGATGGGGCAGGTAATGCATTATTACAGAAGACATTCATAAAATACTCACTGCTTTGCCAGATCTTATCACCTTTTTTACCATTACTGGGGATAGAAATTCTTGGTACGTAACCAATGACTACGGTATTTCCCCCTTCATGTTCAGCATAGCAGTCCATTGCCCATACAGGTAATGCACTAAAACCTATAATAAATATAATTACAATTAATAAGTAGCGCATATTATTTATCTCGTTTGGCTACGGAAACATTACAAGAGTTATTAACCGTCGGGCAGTTTATTTCATAAAAACTTAATCCACCAAAATCATTGATATAACCAACCTGAAAAGCTGACGGAACATTTTTAAACTGCGTATCTGCATGGCTATAAGGGGTTACCATTAAACTTTGCGTTTGTGGCAACATTGTGATTCCGTTTGTTCCGATATAACCCAGCGTAACGTGATAAGGCATCTTATTGTTAAAGCGGATCGAACCATCATTTCTACGGATGATTTCAACTTTTTCGTAAGACATTACCCCATCATCTTCTAATTCAATAGCTTTTGGTCGCCAGAATAGTTTCAATGCGTGCTGCATAGTGACTTGCATCACATTTTTTTTATCTGTTTTTGGCGGTATTTCTCGCACGTTAAAATAGAAGAGCGTTTCTCTGTCATTAGGCAGTTGAGCAATTTTTTCCTGACTTATCATTCTTATTTGAATTTGCTCACTGGGATTTAAACGTACCATAGGGGGAACCGTGACAATAAAGTCACGTGATTTATTGCCTTTCGTATCTTCTATCCATGTTTGCGCCAGATAGGGTAGATTTTTGCTTTGATTAGTAAGTTTTAATGCTTCCCCTTTATCTGACTCATTCATTATGATACGGGTACGGTCCGGGATGATGGCACCCCAGGCAATGCTGCTCATGCAGGCGAGTAATACTCCTGCTGCAATGAGATTCTTTGTGTTTAAGTAGCGCATTAGTTTCATCCTGAATTAATTTTGGCTAATACACGGTAAAATAACCGTTCCGGTGGTTAAGTTGCTGCTATTGGGTGGTTGAATAAAACAGGATTTATCACCCCAGCGTAAAGTAAGTTTGCTGTCATCCTGAATGCCGTTGAGGTATACAAAGCCGCCATCAGCAACCAGTCCTAATTCTTTATGGCTGGTTTTATCTTTTACGCTAATCCCCAGTGGTGGGTGACTACCATCTGCCAGGCGAATAACCCCCATGATTTGATAGCCCTTGCGGGTATCAAGTTTGGCGTAGCCAATAGCACCTTCGGTTAAGGTGGTGGTGATAACCGAGTTTTCGATATCCACATTTTCTGGAAGATTTCGGGTATCAACGCTTAATGATGTTGTTATGTAACTGCTGACTGATGGAATAACTCCGATGCCATACCGATTAGTTACCGCGCGTTTATTGTTCAACGGAATATCTTCTGCACCATCTGCGTCGATCATAAAACGCGAGTCAGCACTACCACTATAGTCATGGAAAGCGGCTCCGTGACGAGTCGCCGTGAATGAACCATTCCAACTGGCATTCAGAGAATAATAATTGTCTCGCTGTGATGTCCCGGAGAGATAGAGACGACCGTTCTCGGTATTATGCTGATAACTGGCGCGTAGTGACGCTTTCATATCTTTGAATTCATCATTGTCGCCTGAAGCAGAAACGCTCCAGGAATTATTTCGATCGGAAGAGTCATACCACGAAGCAGTATGCGAAATCTTGTTATCCTGATTTCGTTGCATACCATAGCTCAATGTTCTACTGGTTCCCCAGGGAATCGAAATATTTAGGTACAGTTGATCCTGGTTGTCTTCTTCCCAGTTTATTCGGCTAAATGTTAGAGAAGTGGAGACGTTTTTTAATGGCCCGATATCAAAATCGCGGCTAAGTGAAAATGAATAATTCACATTACTGCTGGCGTCCCAGTAAGTATTACGAGCCAAACTTACGTATGTATTTAACCTTAATGATTCAAGATACTGGTTAAACGTGACAATATAACTCTCTTTTTCATTCTGATAATTCGTGTAATGGTTAGTGTCATTGATATATTCATTCATTGTCACAAAGTTTTTATCAGAGAAACGGTAACCAGCGAAAGTGAGCTGGCTACCGGTAGATTCAAAACGTTTTGAATAGTTAGCGCGGTAGCTATAACCCGTTTCTTTATCCTGATTATGCAACTGAGCATCAGATCGTGTGACATCAAAAGATAATGAACCCAATGAGTTAAGGTTAAAGCCAACGCCGGCAGCCAGAGATTGATAATCACGGTTTGTTAAAACTGAACCACCATACAGGGATACATTGTTCAGCCAACCCCATGAGAATTCACCAGTCCAGAAGAAGGGTTGTTGTAAGGAATCACCACCAACGCTGGTCGGTTTACCCATAGCAGTGGTGTAGCGAATCTGCCCTTTACGCGTCAGATAAGGAATACTATTAGATGCAACTTGCCATTGCGTGACTTGCCCGTCCTCTTCTTCAACCTTGACGTCCAGTTGCCCCTGTAATGTATTGAATAAATTAGTAATAGCAAATGGGCCAGGAGGAACATTTTCTTGATAAATAATACGGTTGTTCTGTGAGACAGTGACCTTTGCATTCGTTTGTGCAACACCCGTGATTTGCGGTGCGTAACCACGTAGATCAGGCGGCAACATATTCTCATCGCTTTTCAACGAAACGCCAGAAAAATGGAAAGAGTCGAAAATAGAGGATTCAGTATCGTATTGACCTATAGTTAGTTTTGCATTAATTGCTGGGATTGGGCGAAACAAATAAATACGCGGAAAATCCAGGTTGTTCGCCTGGCTTTTGCCATTGTTAAATGACTGATCGTACTGGTAATCAGTACGCAGGCGCCAGGCCCCAAGATTAACCCCAGCCTGCCCATAGGAACTTATATTTTGTGAATTATCGCCCTGATGTGGTGCATAATGAGAGGCATATAAATTGTAGTCAAGAAATGCCCCAGCAATACCATGATCCCAAAGTTCAGGAGGCGTCCAGTTTGCATCTTTGTATTTTAACCATGCCTGAGGTGCAGATATGGATAATTGCATTTTCCCTTTATCGAGATAAGTTGTAATTTGTTTTTCTTTTTCGATAGGGTAACAACCATCGATCAGGTTTTGCTGAGCCTCTTCAATAATCTCATCAGTAAAGCCTAATAATGTTAATTGCTCTGGAGTCAGACAAACTGCAGTTTGGTTATCAATTAATACCCATTGCAGGTCCAGATGGATTGGCGTCCTTTTATTATTAATAAGAGCGTTTAATGAGTATTTACCTACGGGTAATTGGCCATCAGTTTCAAATTGGGAAAGGTTAACGTTTTCACGATCTTCGGCTTCGATTAAATCTTTGTTGAATTCAACGGCATAAGCTGACGCACAACCAATGATGAGAACGGATAATGAACAATAAATATTTTTAATCAATTCGCTTATTGTGGTTAATTTTAATTTTTTATACATCTGTTCCACTTATCATTAATCCGTTAATGATGTGGCCGGGCGAACCCGGCCTAATGTGATTACTCGTAAGCAATCTTATAGTCAGCCTGAGCGTAAACGTTGCCCGGGGTAGCATCTTTGCTTGGGGATTCCATACGAGCTTTGAAGTTCAGTTCCTGATAGCTGTTAGTATTGTTGAATGTAATTACTACCGGAGTACCTAAAGTCACTTCGCCGCTCTGGCTATCCAGAATACGTACGCCAACGCCTGTGGCACCACCGATTTCAGTTTCTTTGGTGTTTTTCAGCAGGTCAGTCTGACCCGTCATAGTATTCGCTGTGGTGAAAGTAACCTTCGCTTTTGAATAAGTGGTTCCACCCTGGCTCAACATGCAGTCTTGCAGGTGAATAGTGAAAGGCTCAGCCAAAGATTTCTGGTCGCTTTTCAGAACGGTATCTGCTACTTCACCCAGATTTACAGTTAAGTCTTCGTCACCTGGTTTAATTGAACATGGAGCAGAGATAACTTCACCTTTAAATTTAACAATGCCGTGACCTTCGTCAGCAAATACGTTATTGGAAAGAATCATTGCTACGCCAGCAACAAGAAGTGACTTTTTAAAAGCAGACATAATATTCCTTTATATAAATATAAGTAGAAAATGAATGATTAGTAACTGTTATTTAAGGATTGCTAATCATTCAAATATTATATTTTACTTTTCGGGTTTTATGAAATTAGTTTATCTAAATATGGATTAAGTAAAACTTAAAAAATACATAACAATTATATTTTCAATTGCACTCATTCATTTTTGTGATGATATTCTGAATGGAATTAAGCGATAAGGTAATAGAAAGCACTGTAAATTAGAGGATTAATTCATAATTTACAGTGCATTAAAGACAAATGTTTACAGCGTTGGGGGGAGAGTCTCTGGATCTGGCTGCTTTTTAATCTCAGTACTGCGATTTTCCAGTTCGCTCATTCTTTGTTCAAGCAGCGCCAGTTTCTCACGAGTCCGTAACAGGACTTGCGTTTGGACGTCGAACTCTTCACGGCTTACAAGGTCGAGGCGCGTCAGCTGAGCTTGTAGGGTTTGGCGGATTTTTTTCTCCACATCTTCCCCGAACTCCCTGATTCCTTTAGGCATTGATTCGTGAACCTGGCGAGCGATTTGCTCAATTTTTTTCGGGTCAATCATTGTAGTTTCCCTGTACTGATAGGTGTTGAGTACCATTGTAGTGCGATAAGGGTAAGTCATAAACCAGAATTATGTGAAGCTATGCGTTGCTGCCGCTAATCATTAGCGTTATAGTGAATCCGCTTATTCTCAGGGCGGGGCGAAATTCCCCACCGGCGGTAAATCAACTCAGTTGAAAGCCCGCGAGCGCTTTGGGTGCGAACTCAAAGGACAGCAGATCCGGTGTAATTCCGGGGCCGACGGTTAGAGTCCGGATGGGAGAGAGTAACGATTCTGTCGGGCATGGACCCGCTCACGTTATTTTGGCTATATGCCGCCACTCCTAAGACTGCCCTGATTCTGGTAACCATAATTTTAGTGAGGTTTTTTTACCATGAATCAGACGCTACTTTCCTCTTTTGGTACGCCTTTCGAACGTGTTGAAAATGCACTGGCTGCGCTGCGTGAAGGACGCGGTGTAATGGTGCTTGATGATGAAGACCGTGAAAACGAAGGCGATATGATCTTCCCGGCAGAAACCATGACCGTTGAGCAGATGGCGCTGACCATTCGCCACGGTAGCGGTATTGTTTGCCTGTGCATCACTGAAGATCGCCGTAAACAACTTGATCTGCCAATGATGGTAGAAAATAACACCAGCGCCTATGGCACCGGTTTTACCGTGACCATTGAAGCGGCTGAAGGTGTGACTACCGGTGTTTCTGCCGCTGATCGTATTACGACCGTTCGCGCAGCGATTGCCGATGGCGCAAAACCTTCTGATCTGAATCGCCCGGGCCACGTTTTCCCACTTCGCGCGCAGGCAGGTGGTGTACTGACGCGTGGCGGTCATACTGAAGCGACTATTGATTTGATGACGCTGGCAGGCTTTAAACCGGCTGGTGTGCTGTGTGAGCTGACTAATGACGATGGCACGATGGCGCGTGCACCAGAGTGCATTGAGTTTGCCAATAAACACAATATGGCGCTCGTGACTATTGAAGACCTGGTGGCATACCGTCAGGCACATGAGCGTAAAGCCAGCTGAAAACCGCTGCTTAATTACTGCCTTAATCAAGAAACCGAAGTTGTAGCTGGCTTCGGTTTTTATTTTGCCCCGCTATGCAAGATGTTAATTCCGCTTCTCTTTCTATGAGAAAATTTCATTAATATCAGGCATTCTTTTTCATTATGATCAAAATCATATAATTGTTCCGTTATTATGCGACCATATGAATATATCCGAAAAAGGATATGTGAAATTTATGCGCTAAATGTTTAGTATTGTTAAATATTAAGGGTAAAAGGATGTTTATCGCCTGGTACTGGATTGTATTGATTGCTCTGGTTGTGGTGGGTTATTTCCTGCATTTGAAACGTTATTGTCGGGCGTTTCGCCAGGACAGAGACGCACTGCTTGAAGCGCGGAACAAATACTTAAACAGTACGAGAGAAGAGACAGCCGAAAAGGTAGAATAAGGCTTTCGTGAAGCTGGCAGAAGTTGTCCATGTGCTGGACAACTTCTGATGTTGTTTTTAACCAATTCCCGCCGTTTGTAGCAGCACTAAACTGAATCCCATCACTGACATTCCACATAGTACGCCATAGCTGGGGTTATTATTAGGGTCAATCTCTTTGGCGAGCGGCATTAATTCATCAACCGAGAGCGCCACCATAATTCCTGCAACCGCCGCCATGATTGCCGCCATGACCACCGGGGAAATCATGCTACCGAGGATTAACCACGCCAGCACACCACCAAGAATTTCTGCTAGTCCAGAAATCCCCGCCCACAGAATCGCGGTGCGTTTAGACCCCGTTGCCGCATAAACCGGGCCTGCCACTGCCAGACCTTCAGGGATATTGTGCAAAGCGACGGCCAGTGCGATGCCAAATCCCAGCTCCAGGTTGCTGCTCGCCGTGACAAAGGTGGCAATCCCTTCCGGGAAGTTATGCAGACTGATGCCGAGAGTGAGCAGAATGGCTGTGCGCTTGATCGATTTTGGCAACGGCTGCACCGATTTTTGCATTAAATCCTGCGGATGCGCATGTGGCAACATGCGGTCCAGGCCAAAATAGCCAAGCAGACCGAAGATAAACATTCCATAACCCAACACAGGCGACATTCCTTCAGCTGCTAGTGCGGCAGGAAGCATTTCCATTAATGAGATGAGCAACATGATCCCCGCCGCAAATCCTAGCGAAAACGCCAGTAAGCGGTTCGAGGGTTTTTGCCCGAGAACGCCGAGAAACGCGCCAATAAACGTGGCTGCCCCCGCCAGTATGGTCAGAATGAGAGGTACTGACATCGACAACTCCTTATAAATCTTCACCTTCAGGCAGATCGTCAAAATAACTGATGATCATCATCATTGTTATCCGGGTTCTTACTCCGCCGAACAAGCGTATTGTGAGGATATCAAAATGACACCTTTAGTTAAGGATATCATCATGTCTTCAACACGTATGCCAGCATTGTTTTTAGGTCACGGTAGTCCGATGAACGTGCTGGAAGATAATTTGTATACCCGCAGCTGGCAGAAGTTGGGGATGACATTGCCACGCCCGCAAGCGATTGTGGTGGTTTCGGCTCACTGGTTTACCCGTGGAACAGGAGTGACCGCGATGGAGACGCCGCCCACGATTCATGACTTTGGTGGCTTCCCGCAGGCGCTGTACGATACGCATTATCCTGCTCCGGGTTCGCCTGTGCTGGCACAGCATCTGGTTGAGCTGTTAGCGCCGGTCCCGGTGACGCTGGATAAAGAAGCCTGGGGCTTTGACCACGGTTCCTGGGGCGTGCTGATTAAGATGTATCCTGACGCCGATATCCCGATGGTGCAGTTGAGTATCGACAGTAGCAAACCTGCCGCCTGGCATTTCGAAATGGGGCGCAAACTGGCAGCGCTGCGAGATGAAGGAATAATGTTGGTCGCCAGTGGCAACGTGGTGCATAACCTGCGTACAGTGAAGTGGCACGGTGATAGTTCACCATATCCTTGGGCGATGTCGTTTAATGAGTATGTGAAAGCGAATCTGACGTGGCAAGGGGCGGTAGAGCAGCATCCTCTGGTGAATTACCTCGACCATGAAGGTGGCGCGTTATCGAACCCAACGCCGGAGCACTATCTGCCGTTGTTGTATGTCTTAGGTGCGTGGGATGGGCAGGAGCCAATTACCATTCCGGTCGATGGTATAGAAATGGGCAGCCTGAGTATGCTGTCGGTGCAGATAGGTTAACAATTACCGGATGGCGAATGCCATCCGGCATCATTGATTACTCAACAAAAATATGTGGATAAAACCGAGACATATCCTGGGTGATCAATGCACGGTCTTCACGAATGCCAATTCCGGCGGGTTGATCGTTCACCAGCCAGCTACCAATCAGCATATAGCTGTCGCCGAATTTCGGTAACGGGTGGAATTGCTGAACAATCATCCCTTCTTCGCCATACGGACCTTCCGCTGCTTCAATGGTTTTGCCGTTTTCAATGATCGACACGTTTGCGCCTTCACGGGAGAAGATCGGTTTAACCACATATTTTTCCATTTGCGGATGATCATCTTCCGCAAAATAAGCGGGCAGCAGGTTCGGGTGATTCGGGAACATCTCCCACAGTAGCGGTAGAAGTGCCTTGTTGGAGATAATGCTCTTCCACGCCGGTTCCAGCCAGCGTACGCCTGCATCCTCCAGCTTGGTGGAAAACATCTCACGCAACATAAATTCCCACGGATACAGCTTGAACAGGTTGGAAATTACCTGATCCTGTAAATCCGTGAACTGACCTTTTTCACCTAACCCGATATCATCGATGTAGAGGAACTCAGTAGCAATTTCAGCTTCCGTTGCGCAGTCCTGCAAATACTGAATGGTTCCGCGATCTTCCACCGTGTCGCGACAGCAGGTGAGATGCAGCAACTGGAAGCCATACTGTTCACGCAGCTCAACGAAGCGATCGATCAGTTTTTCTTGCAGACTGTTAAACTGGTCGCTGCCCTCCGGCAAGTTACCGGCGTTAAGCTGATCTTCCAGCCAGATCCACTGAAAGAACGCCGCCTCGTATAGTGACGTTGGCGTATCGGCGTTATTTTCCAGAAGTTTAGGTTCGCCAGTGCCATCCCACGCCAGATCAAGACGCGAATAAAGCGATGGCTGGTGCGTCAGCCATGACTGGCGCACAAAACTCCAGGTGTGTTTTGGAATGCGGAATTTGGTCATCAGCTCATCGCTGGCGATCACTTTTTCCACCACTTTCAGGCACATCTGGTGCAGTTCGGCGGTGACTTCTTCCAGCTTTTCAACCTGGGCGAGGGTCAACTTGTAGTAAGCATCTTCACACCAGTACGGCTCGCCGTACATGGTGTGAAAATTGAAACCGTATTCGTGGGCTTTCTCACGCCAGTCCGGGCGCTCGGTAATACTGACTCTTTCCATCGGTATCAGCCACCCATTGAACGAGAAGAGGTGCCAGTTGCGCTACGCTGCATAGTGCTTTGTTTGGCAACAGATTCACCAAAACCGCCACGGGTAACGGTAGTGGTGGTCGCCGGTTTTGGTGCCATGGCTGTCTTCGGTACGGTCATGGTGCGGCCTGGCTGGGCTGCGCCATAGTTTTTACCCGTCGCGTCGGTATATTTACCGTAAGCCGGGCTGGCTGGGTTTTTCGAGGAGAACAGCGGCTGCTGTGCAAATCCCGCGCCGCCGCCCATCAGACGCCCCATCATGTAACCGGCCATCAGCGGCATCCAGAAACTCCCGCTGGATTGCTGGGCCTGCGCCTGGTTTTCTGGTGCCATGCCAGCCTGGGCTGGTGCCTGCTGGCACTGACCTTCACCAAATTCAGCAACACAGTCTTCACGGGTGGCGTATTTCGGCGCAGTACGTTCGGCTTCTTTCAGCGCATTGTTGTACGCGGTGGTACATTCGGCGCTTTTGCCTGGGTTTGCAGCTGAACAGTCGTCAGCATTTTGATAGAGAGACACCGTTTCATCACTCTTTTCACAGCCAGCCAGCATAAAAACAGTGGCAACCGCGAGAGCGACTGGTGTCAGATGGCGCGCGCTCCAGTTTTTGCGGAACGATGCGTGGCGTATGGATTTTGTCCGTTTCATTTTTGTCTTCCGGGACCAGTGGTAAATACCCATCAGAATAGAGGATGGCTGGTCGAAATTGAAGCGAGAAGGGGGAAGAATGCGGCAGATAACCCGTATCTTTACGTTGCCTTACGTTCAGACGGGGCCGAAGCCCCGTCGTCGTCATCAGTTACGGAAAGGGTTATGACCGTTACTGGTGGTAGTGCGTGCGGATGTTTGCTGAACGACGGGTGCCGGGCTATCAGGCGCATAACCATCAGCAATAGCATTCTGTTCCGGCGTTTGCGGGGCAACGTTTTCCGGATTAGTGGAAACCGGTTTGCTCAGCGCATTGTTCAGTGCCAGCAGATCCTGCTCGTTCAACGTACCCAGGGCTGACTTAATATTCAGCTGATTAATCAGGTAGTTATAACGCGCATTTGCCAGCTCTTGCTTAGCGTTGTACAGCGTGGTGGTTGCATCCAACACATCAACAATGGTACGCGTACCGACCGAGTAGCCCGCTTCCATCGCGTCTAATGAGCTTTGAGCGGAAACTACGGCTTGTTTGTAGGCGTTAATGCTACTGATAGATGCATTAATGTTGTTGAAGGAGGAACGTACGGTTTGCACGACGCTACGATGCGCGCTTTCCAGTTGCTCGCTGGCACCGACAAAGTTGTACTGTGCCTGTTTCACCTGCGAGTTAACCATTCCGCCCTGATAAATCGGCAGCGAGAAGCTCAGGCCCACTTTGTTCTGGCCCATATTGCTGTCGTCATACTGGGTACCAGCGGCACCACGGGTTTTCGAACCGCTATAAGAGGTGTCAGAAATCCCGGTAGAAGCCGTTAAATCCAGCGTCGGTAAGTGACCATCCTGCGCCTGGCGAATTTGCTCGCGCGCCAGGTCCTGGCTCAAGCGTGCCTGTAACAGCGACAGGTTGCGTTTTTCGGCTTCTTTCAGCAGCGCGTTAACCGGCTGTGGTTTGTCGGTTTTAAAGTTTTCGACATTCAGCGCTGCCAGTTCTGGATAGTAGTTACCGGTGATCTGGCGCAGCTGCTCTACCGCGTTATCAAGGTTATTACGTGCGGTCACTTCGTTCGCCAGCACGGTATCGTACTGCGCGCGGGCGTTCTGCACGTCGGTTATCGCTACCAGGCCCACGTTAAAACGTTGGGTGGTTTGATCTAATTGACGGTAGATCGCTTCTTTTTGTGCCTGTGTATAGGAAAGAACGTCAATAGCATTCAACACGTTAAAATAAGCGGTCGCGGTGTTGAGGATCAAGGTTTGCTGATCGGTCTGATATGTGACGTCCTGAATCCCTGCTGCTTTTTCCTGCAGCGTTAACGCACGCCATTTCGACATATCAAAAATGGATTGAGTTAACTGCAGGGACGCACTGGTCGCGTTAGAGTTGATGCCGTTCGCGTCGCGGTAGCCGTTGCTATAGGTGTAATCTGCACCTAAACCTAGCTGTGGCAGTAATGGACTGCGCGCTTCATTAATTTTTTCAAAGGCAGCATCACGATCGGCGGCAGACTTACGCAATTCCGGGTTACTAAGGCGTGCTTGCTGATAAACTTGCATCAGGTTCTCGGCCTGGCTCAACGAACTGAACCCAGAAAGGCTCAGGCCGATAAGAATGGGGAGCAATTTCTTCATTTGCATTCCTTGTGGTGAAGCAGTATTTAGCGCGATCAAACTGTAAAATTATTGCGGATTCTAGCAGAAGCCGCTACCGCAAAAGGTTGGCGTTACGTGCCATAGGGCGTTAATGTGCCTCAATTTAACACATGACTGCTCAAACGGCAGTCAAACGTCGCTGAAATTCACATTTAATTCACTATTAGTGCCAGGACATTAACAATGCTTAAGCCAGACAACCTGCCCGTTACATTTGGCAAAAACGATGTAGAAATTATTGCACGAGAAACACTTTATCGCGGCTTTTTTTCATTAGATCTTTATAGATTTCGTCATCGTTTATTCAACGGGCAAATGAGTCATGAGGTACGGAGGGAAATTTTTGAGCGCGGTCACGCCGCAGTCTTGCTACCCTTTGACCCAGTGCGTGATGAAGTTGTGCTGATTGAGCAGATTCGGATTGCCGCATACGACACCAGTGAAACCCCCTGGCTACTGGAGATGGTTGCCGGGATGATAGAAGAGGGTGAAAGTGTGGAAGATGTTGCCCGTCGCGAAGCGATTGAAGAGGCGGGACTGATAGTCAAACGGACCAAACCGGTGTTAAGTTTCCTGGCAAGCCCGGGGGGCACCAGTGAGCGTTCGTCAATTATGGTGGGCGAAGTGGACGCCACGACCGCAAGCGGTATTCATGGTCTGGCTGATGAAAACGAAGATATTCGCGTTCATGTGGTAAGCCGGGAACAGGCATACCAGTGGGTAGAAGAGGGGAAAATCGACAACGCAGCGTCGGTCATCGCTTTGCAATGGCTGCAGCTGCATCATCAAGCGTTAAAAAATGAGTGGGCATAAATGAAGCGTTACACACCTGACTTTCCTGAAATGATGCGCCTGTGCGAGATGAACTTTTCACAATTGCGCCGTTTGTTACCGCGCAATGACGCACCCGGCGAAACTGTAAGCTATCAGGTGGCAAACGCACAATATCGGCTGACGATTGTGGAATCGACCCGATACACTACCCTGGTGACAATAGAACAGACTGCGCCCGCGATCAGTTACTGGAGCCTTCCGTCAATGACGGTGCGTCTGTATCATGACGCGATGGTGGCTGAAGTGTGTTCAAGCCAGCAGATTTTTCGCTTCAAAGCGCGGTATGATTATCCTAATAAAAAGTTGCATCAACGCGACGAAAAGCATCAAATTAACCAGTTTTTAGCGGACTGGTTGCGATACTGTTTAGCACATGGAGCGATGGCGATTCCGGTTTACTAGCGTCGTGAAACCTAAGGACACCATTTGGAAAGCCTGTTAACCCTTCCTCTGGCTGGTGAGGCCAGAGTCAGGATTTTACAAATTACCGATACTCACCTGTTTGCACAAAAGCACGAAGCCCTGTTAGGGGTAAACACCTGGGAAAGCTACCAGGCGGTGCTGGAGGCGATTCGTCCACATCAGCACGAATTCGACCTGATTGTCGCGACAGGTGATTTAGCGCAGGATCAATCCTCTGCGGCCTATCAGCATTTCGCTGAAGGCATCGCAAGTTTTCGTGCGCCCTGCGTCTGGCTGCCGGGCAACCACGATTTCCAGCCCGCGATGTACAGCGCGTTACAGGATGCGGGTATCTCCCCGGCGAAGCGCGTGTTTATTGGTGAGCAATGGCAAATCCTGTTGCTGGATAGCCAGGTGTTTGGCGTGCCGCACGGTGAGCTGAGCGAGTTTCAGCTTGAGTGGCTGGAACGTAAACTGGCCGATGCGCCAGAACGCCATACGTTGCTGCTGCTGCATCATCATCCGCTACCTGCGGGTTGTAGTTGGCTCGATCAACACAGTCTGCGTAACGCGGGCGAACTGGATACCGTGCTGGCGAAGTTTCCGCACGTCAAATACTTGCTGTGCGGTCATATTCATCAGGAGCTGGATCTCGACTGGAACGGTCGCCGCCTGCTGGCAACGCCGTCGACCTGTGTGCAGTTTAAGCCGCACTGTTCCAACTTTACGCTGGACACCATCGCGCCCGGCTGGCGTACTCTCGAGTTACATGCTGATGGCACGCTGACCACCGAGGTGCATCGCCTGGCGGACACACGTTTCCAACCTGATACCGCTTCAGAAGGCTACTGATGTCTACGCTTCTTTATTTACACGGTTTCAACAGCTCGCCGCGCTCTGCAAAAGCGAGCTTGTTAAAAAACTGGCTGGCGGAACATCACCCTGACGTTGAGATGATCATTCCGCAGTTGCCGCCGTATCCTTCCGACGCGGCAGAGCTGTTGGAATCCATTGTCCTGGAACATGGCGGCGATTCGCTGGGTATTGTCGGTTCGTCACTGGGGGGATATTACGCCACCTGGTTGTCGCAATGTTTTATGCTGCCCGCAGTGGTGGTAAACCCGGCGGTACGCCCGTTTGAACTGCTGACGGACTATCTCGGTCAGAACGAGAACCCCTACACCGGGCAGCAATATGTGCTAGAGTCACGCCATATTTACGATCTCAAAGTCATGCAGATTGACCCGCTGGAAGCGCCGGATTTGATCTGGCTGCTGCAACAGACGGGAGATGAAGTGCTGGATTACCGCCAGGCGGTGGCGTACTACGCTTCCTGCCGCCAGACTGTCATAGAAGGCGGCAACCACGCATTCACGGGCTTCGAAGATTATTTCAACCCGATCGTCGATTTTCTTGGTCTGCACCATCTCTGACGATCAACTCGAATTGCTAACTTAAACCATGACGCAAACTTATAACGCTGATGCCATTGAGGTACTCACCGGGCTTGAGCCGGTTCGCCGCCGTCCGGGGATGTATACCGATACCACTCGCCCTAACCATTTGGGGCAAGAAGTTATTGATAACAGTGTCGATGAAGCACTGGCGGGTCACGCAAAACGCGTGGATGTAATCTTACATGCTGACCAGTCGTTAGAAGTTATTGACGATGGGCGCGGGATGCCGGTGGATATTCACCCGGAAGAGGGTGTACCGGCGGTTGAACTGATTCTTTGCCGTCTGCATGCAGGCGGTAAATTCTCTAACAAAAATTACCAGTTCTCTGGCGGCCTGCATGGCGTGGGGATTTCGGTGGTTAACGCCCTGTCGAAGCGCGTAGAAGTTAACGTGCGCCGCGATGGTCAGGTTTATAACATCGCCTTTGAAAATGGCGAAAAGGTGCAGGATTTACAGGTTGTCGGCACTTGCGGTAAACGCAATACCGGTACCAGCGTGCACTTCTGGCCGGATGAAACCTTCTTTGACAGCCCGCGTTTTTCTGTTTCACGCCTGACGCATGTGCTGAAGGCCAAAGCAGTACTGTGCCCCGGCGTTGAGATTACCTTTAAAGATGAGATCAACAACACCGAACAGCGCTGGTGCTATCAGGACGGTCTGAATGATTACCTGGCGGAAGCGGTAAACGGTTTACCGACGCTGCCAGAAAAACCGTTTATCGGTAATTTCGCTGGCGATACTGAAGCTGTGGACTGGGCGCTACTGTGGCTGCCGGAAGGCGGTGAACTGCTGACCGAAAGCTACGTCAACCTTATCCCAACGATGCAGGGCGGTACCCATGTTAATGGTCTGCGTCAGGGCCTGTTGGACGCGATGCGTGAGTTCTGTGAATACCGCAACATTCTGCCGCGCGGCGTGAAGCTGTCGGCGGAAGATATCTGGGATCGCTGCGCCTATGTTCTGTCGGTGAAAATGCAGGATCCGCAGTTTGCCGGGCAGACCAAAGAGCGTCTCTCTTCGCGTCAATGCGCGGCATTCGTTTCAGGCGTGGTGAAAGATGCCTTTATCCTGTGGCTGAACCAGAACGTTCAGGCGGCGGAGCTGCTGGCGGAGATGGCGATTTCCAGCGCCCAGCGCCGTATGCGTGCGGCTAAAAAAGTGGTGCGCAAAAAGCTGACCAGCGGCCCAGCACTGCCTGGCAAACTGGCTGACTGTACCGCGCAGGATCTTAACCGTACCGAACTGTTCCTTGTGGAAGGTGACTCCGCAGGCGGATCTGCCAAGCAGGCGCGCGATCGCGAATATCAGGCGATCATGCCACTGAAAGGTAAGATCCTTAACACCTGGGAAGTTTCTTCCGACGAAGTGCTGGCCTCGCAGGAAGTGCATGATATTTCGGTAGCGATCGGTATCGATCCTGACAGCGACGATCTGAGCCAGCTTCGTTATGGCAAAATCTGTATCCTCGCGGATGCGGACTCTGATGGTCTGCACATTGCCACGCTGCTCTGCGCTTTGTTCGTAAAACACTTCCGCGCGTTGGTGAAACACGGTCACGTTTACGTCGCACTGCCACCGCTCTACCGTATTGATCTCGGGAAAGAGGTTTATTACGCGCTGACGGAAGAAGAGAAAGAGGGCGTACTTGAGCAATTAAAACGCAAGAAAGGCAAGCCGAACGTCCAGCGTTTTAAAGGTCTGGGGGAAATGAACCCGATGCAATTGCGTGAAACCACGCTTGATCCGAACACTCGCCGTCTGGTGCAGTTGACTATCGATGATGAAGACGATCAGCGTACTGACGCGATGATGGATATGCTGCTGGCGAAGAAACGCTCGGAAGATCGCCGCAACTGGTTGCAAGAGAAAGGCGACATGGCGGAGATTGAGGTTTAAAGGAAAGAACATTGCCCGGTCAGGATGGCCGGGCAAACAAGGCAGGTTTAAATCCCAGGTTGCAGGATGCGGATATTCATCTCCAGCACGTCGCCTTTTACGGCTTCGCTGTACGCCTTCATGTGCGGGGTTTGCAGATGCGCTTCAAGATGCGCGATGCTTTCCCACTGCTCAATCATCACGATAGAATCCGGTGCCATAGACTGGAAACTCACGCCAGCAGCGCAATCCACCATTGGCGCATAGCCGTGGCAACCTTCTTCTTTCAGTACGGTTGGAACGATTTTAGCAAACTGATCCAATACCGCCTGACGGTGATGTTGACCAGGACGAGTACGGATTTCTGCGATTACGGTAAGCATGGTTAACTCCTTCTAAAGCCTGAGCTCTAGTTAACCAAAAATTTCCACAAGATGCTTGCGATATTCTTCAGTATAGCGGGGAACATCAGGCATTTTTATCACGTCATTAGCGATAAATGTCGGCAGCGGGTCCATGCCAAGGAATTGGTTTGCTTTATGGAACGGCAGATACACACCGTCGACGCCAACGCCGTGGAAGAATTGATCTTTTTCGGTGAAGGCTTCCATTGGTGCGTTCCAGGTCAGAGAAAGCATATATTTTTTGCCCTGTACCAGGCCGCCGGAACCGTATTTTTTTGACGGATCTTTGCGGGTACGGCCATCGCTGGCATACAGCGTTCCATGACCTTCGGTGAATACATCATCAATATATTTTTTCACTGTCCACGGCGCGCCCATCCACCAGCCTGGCATCTGCCAGATCACCACATCAGCCCAGAGAAAGTTTTGTACTTCCGCTTTGACATCGTAGTCGCTGTCGGCGCGAACGATGCGGACATCATGCCCGAGGTCGCGCAGTGTGCCATCAGCGACTTCGGTCAGGGTGTCGTTCAGTTGACCATTGGAGTGGGCGAATTTTTTCGCGCCGTTGATAATCAGGATGTTGCTCATTTTTTAACCTCAAGGTGAGACGTTTGCCGACTATAGTACGTCACAGAGCGGTACGGTGAAATTAGCAAAATGTGCAAAGTCTTTTGCGAATTTAGCAAAAGTCTGATCTTGCTCTGACTCACCGATGCAGGATAAATATTTTCTGAAAATGACAATACTGATAGCCATTCCTCATAATTCTTACTCGCACCGGAATAATTTACACGTTTGGTTCGGTTTTTTTTGGGATTGAAAATATGGCTTTGAATAAGTAAAAGATGAAAATATCAACGTGTCATGTTGATAATTATAAATGGATTTTTATGAGCGTACTGATATATGTTAAAGCATAAAATTCAAACAATATTTGAAGCTCTGTTATACATAATGCTTACTTATTGGTTAATAGATGCTTTTTTTGCTTTCAATAAGTATGACTGGATGCTTGAGTCGGGAGACAATATTTGCAGTATACCTTCCGTTTCAGGCGAAGATCGTATATTGCAAGCAATGATTGCAGCATTTTTTCTTCTTACGCCACTTATTATTCTTATCTTAAGAAAACTCTTTATGCGGGAAATGTTCGAGTTTTGGGTATATGTATTTTCGCTCGGTATTTGTCTGGTTTGTGGTTGGTGGCTTTTTTGGGGACGGTTTATATTTTGCTATTAGTAAAATCTATGAGAGTCGTTTTAACGGCTCTCATAGACAGAGAAGTTACCAGCTTACCTTCGCCTCAAATCCACCTTGTTCCGCATTCCCAAACTCAACATTCATGCCATGCAATTTGGCGATTCGCTGGACAATCGATAGCCCAAGTCCACTGCCGGTAGCGGTTTGTCCGGGGGGGCGATAGAAGCGTTCGCCAATTCGCGCCAGAGCCTCTGGCGTCACACCGGGGCCGTTATCCCTCACGATGAAATTATCAGCATTCAGCGTGACGTCTATCACGCTGCCCTGTGGACTGTAGCGCACGGCGTTATCCAGCAAATTTCGCACCAACAAACTTAGCAATAGCGGTTGTCCGGTGCGTTTGATGCCGTGGGCATTGAGTGTCAGTCGCACGTCAATTTTCGCCTGCTGCGCCGTGTGGTAAATATCCATCACCGACGATTGCAGGAGATCTTCAAGCGGGATCTCCGCGACGTCCTGAAGGTTATCCAGTGAGTCCAGCCGCGATAGAGTGAGCAGTTGATCAACCAGACGAGTAGCGCGATCGATCCCGTAATGTAATTGAAGCAGCGCTTTTTTCCGCGCTTGCGGATCATCGTCAGAAAGCTGCGCAACTTCGGTTTGCACTTTCAGCGCCGTTAACGGGCTACGTAGTTCGTGAGCTGCGTCGGAGGTAAAGCGTCGTTCACGAACCATCATCGCATGTGTGCGGGCGAACAGTTGATTTAGCGACTCAACCAACGGACGCACTTCGCTGGGTACGCCAGTCGCGTTTAGTGGTTTTTCCGAGTCAGGGTCACGCATACGCAGCGCCAGCGCCAGTTTGTTCAGCGGCGCGAGTTCACGACCCAATAGTACCATCATGATGATTAACATAATCGGCAGTGCGACCAGCCACGGGATCAATTGCCCGGCAACAATCGCCAGCGCCATGTCTTCACGGTATTCCCATTCCTGACCAACAACGATGCGATATTTGCCATCAGGTGAGGTCATCCAGACAAAACGCCATTGATCTTTATCGCCCACCAGTTGCCCGTCAGCAAAACCTTCCCGTTGATAGCTATAAGGAATATCTTCTCCGTTATCGCCATCGTTAAGGACCATTCTGCCGTCGTGGGTAAAGATGGCAAAGGTCAGCGCATCGTCATCAACATGACCGTGTTTTAATTTATTTGGCGTCTGTGCCATGCGATCCGCCGCGTTGATTTCGTTGAGATCGAGCGTACTTAACCGCTTGGCAAACAGCATCAGTTGGGTGTCGAACAATTCATCGACGTTATCCGTTGTTTGTTTCCAGGCGACAAAGCTGGAAAGCAGCCAGGTCACCGAGGCCAGAATTAAAAAGATTAGCGTCAGCCTGACGCGCAGACTAAGACGTTGGGTAAATTTCATTTCTCACCTAATGTGTAGCCAATACCATGCACGGTACGAATAAAATCACTACCGAGTTTGCGTCGCAGATGATGCACATGCACTTCAACGGCATTACTGGTGACCTCTTCGTCCCAGGTATACAGTTTCTCTTCAATCAGTTTGCGCGGCAGTACCCGACCAGCGTTACGCATCAGTAATTCCAGCAGGGCAAATTCTTTTGGTTTCAGTGTTAAGGGTTCGCCAGCCAGCGTGGCGATACGTTTGCCGGGGTCGAGCATGACGTTACCGTGGCGCAGCTCGTTGCTGGCCTGGCCGTTGGTTCGGCGCATCAGAGCTTCCAGCCTGGCGGCGACTTCTATCAACGCAAAAGGTTTACACAGATAATCGTCAGCTCCCAGACGCAGCCCTTCTACACGTTCCTCCAGCGCATCGCGCGCGGTCAGGATCAGTACCGGCTCACGCTGACCTTTTTCTCGCCATTCGCGCAAAATATCGCGACCATCCATGCCTGGTAAGGTTAAATCCAGGATCACCGCATCATAAGGCGCGCTATAAAGCGCCTCTTTTCCCTGACGACCTTGTGTAAACCAGTCGACGCTAAAACCCATTTTACTAAGGCCCGTTTTGATGCCGTCGCCAATCAGCATGTCATCTTCTATCAGTAAAATTCGCATTTTTTCATCCCTGCGATAACCGTATTTGCTGCCAGTAAACCGTGTTGTAACGCGCTCTGTACAGCACTAAATTTTATTTTTTTCCCTTAAGAAGTTGTTAAGGACTATCTTGTTAAATGCTCGGAAACAGACATTAAAGGGAGTAATAAACATGAAAAAATTCGCAGCAGTAATCGCAGTAATGGCCCTGTGCAGCGCACCGGTGATGGCAGCAGAGCAGGGCGGTTTTTCTGGCCCATCGGCAACGCAAAGTCAGGCCGGAGGATTCCAGGGGCCGAACGGCAGCGTAACGACCGTAGAAAGCGCAAAATCCCTGCGTGACGACACCTGGGTAACCCTGCGCGGCAATATCGTTGAACGCATCTCTGACGATCTCTACGTGTTTAAAGATGCCAGCGGTACTATCAATGTTGATATCGACCACAAACGCTGGAACGGTGTGACGGTGACGCCGAAAGATACGGTTGAGATTCAGGGTGAAGTCGATAAAGACTGGAATTCTGTTGAAATTGACGTCAAACAGATCCGCAAAGTAAATCCGTAATTGTTACCGCTCCCGGGACGCGTTCCCGGGAATAATTTCGCAGGGAGGCAAAATGACAAACCTGACACTGGATGTAAACATTATCGATTTCCCATCAATCCCTGTGGCGATGTTGCCGCACCGCTGTAGCCCTGAGTTGCTCAACTACAGTGTGGCGAAATTTATCATGTGGCGTAAAGAGACGGGGCTTTCTCCTGTTAACCAAAGCCAGACTTTTGGCGTCGCCTGGGACGACCCTGCCACCACCGCACCGGAAGCGTTTCGCTTTGATATCTGCGGCAGCGTTAGCGAACCGATTCCCGATAATCGTTATGGTGTGAGCAATGGTGAACTTACCGGTGGACGTTATGCCGTGGCCCGCCACGTTGGCGAGCTGGACGATATTTCACACACGATATGGGGCATTATTCGCCACTGGCTGCCTGCAAGCGGCGAGAAAATGCGTAAAGCACCGATTCTGTTTCACTACACCAATCTTGCCGAAGGGGTGACAGAGCAGCGACTGGAAACGGATGTTTATGTGCCGTTGGCGTGATGGGGAATCTTTACCGGAGTGTGAGCCAAATCACTCGCGATAAGTTTGAGCGAACAATGCCACAGGCGTATTGTTGTTGGGCTTATAATTTCTCCGGTAAGGAATACCATGTATACGCGAAATTTATTATCCGGTGCGCCGTAAGCCGTCTCGGGGGTATCCATGAGCAAGCCGCACTTATGGCAGGAGGCGCGGGGCACTGGTGGAGACACAGCTAAACTGGGCTGAACCGTATACTTACAGTCGACTACTTTGATGCTTTAGGCTTCCCTGGACTCGCATAACCTCAACTTCTCGAATCGCCCGGAGCGGACCCCCATGCCGAGTGGTGTGGCATGGGCGCAACCTTGTGCTGCCCTCTATGCCGATCAAGTCTACAGCAAAGAGTTGTATATCAAGGCACATTGATGCCTTTATCGCCGTCGGAGCACGTCCGGCGGCGCTATTCACGCTGATCTCCTGTGACTCGACGCGGCAGATAATGTAGTATCTCCGGCAATATTGCCCCTTTGAAGGCTGGCGAATAAGTTGAGGAATCAGAATTAATGAGCGATATGGCAGAGCGCCTTGCGCTACATGAATTTACGGAAAACGCCTACTTAAACTACTCCATGTACGTGATCATGGACCGTGCGTTGCCGTTTATTGGTGATGGTCTGAAACCTGTTCAGCGCCGCATTGTGTATGCGATGTCTGAACTGGGCCTGAATGCCAGCGCCAAATTTAAAAAATCGGCCCGTACCGTCGGTGACGTACTGGGTAAATACCATCCGCACGGCGATAGCGCCTGTTATGAAGCGATGGTCCTGATGGCGCAGCCGTTCTCTTACCGTTATCCGCTGGTTGATGGTCAGGGGAACTGGGGCGCGCCGGACGATCCGAAATCGTTCGCGGCAATGCGTTACACCGAATCCCGGTTGTCGAAATATTCCGAGCTGCTATTGAGCGAGCTGGGGCAGGGGACGGCTGACTGGGTGCCAAACTTCGACGGCACTTTGCAGGAGCCGAAAATGCTGCCTGCTCGTCTGCCAAACATTTTGCTTAACGGCACCACCGGTATTGCCGTCGGCATGGCGACCGATATTCCACCGCATAACCTGCGTGAAGTAGCTCAGGCGGCAATCGCATTAATCGACCAGCCGAAAACCACGCTCGATCAGCTGCTGGATATCGTGCAGGGGCCGGATTATCCGACTGAAGCGGAAATTATCACTTCGCGCGCCGAGATCCGTAAAATCTACGAGAACGGACGTGGTTCAGTGCGTATGCGCGCGGTGTGGAAGAAAGAAGATGGCGCGGTGGTTATCAGCGCATTACCGCATCAGGTTTCAGGTGCGCGCGTACTGGAGCAAATTGCTGCGCAAATGCGCAACAAAAAGCTGCCGATGGTTGACGATCTGCGCGATGAATCTGACCACGAGAACCCGACCCGTCTGGTGATTGTGCCGCGTTCCAACCGCGTGGATATGGATCAGGTGATGAACCACCTCTTCGCTACCACCGATCTGGAAAAGAGCTATCGCATTAACCTCAATATGATCGGTCTGGATGGTCGTCCGGCGGTGAAAAACCTGCTGGAAATCCTCTCCGAATGGCTGGTGTTCCGTCGCGATACCGTGCGCCGCCGACTGAACTATCGTCTGGAGAAAGTCCTCAAGCGCCTGCATATCCTGGAAGGTTTGCTGGTGGCGTTTCTCAACATCGACGAAGTGATTGAGATCATTCGTAACGAAGATGAACCGAAACCGGCGCTGATGTCGCGGTTTGGCCTTACGGAAACCCAGGCGGAAGCGATCCTCGAACTGAAACTGCGTCATCTTGCCAAACTGGAAGAGATGAAGATTCGCGGTGAGCAGAGTGAGCTGGAAAAAGAGCGCGACCAGTTGCAGGGCATTTTGGCTTCCGAGCGTAAAATGAATAACCTGCTGAAGAAAGAACTGCAGGCAGACGCGCAAGCCTACGGTGACGATCGTCGTTCGCCGTTGCAGGAACGCGAAGAAGCGAAAGCGATGAGCGAGCACGACATGCTGCCGTCTGAACCTGTCACCATTGTGCTGTCGCAGATGGGCTGGGTACGCAGCGCTAAAGGCCATGATATCGACGCGCCGGGCCTGAATTATAAAGCGGGTGATAGCTTCAAAGCGGCGGTGAAAGGTAAGAGCAACCAACCGGTAGTGTTTGTTGATTCCACCGGTCGTAGCTATGCCATTGACCCGATTACGCTGCCGTCGGCGCGTGGTCAGGGCGAGCCGCTCACCGGCAAATTAACGTTGCCGCCTGGGGCGACCGTTGACCATATGCTGATGGAAAGCGACGATCAGAAACTGCTGATGGCTTCCGATGCGGGTTACGGTTTCGTCTGCACCTTTAACGATCTGGTGGCGCGTAACCGTGCAGGTAAGGCTTTGATCACCTTACCGGAAAATGCCCATGTTATGCCGCCGGTGGTGATTGAAGATGCTTCCGATATGCTGCTGGCAATCACTCAGGCAGGCCGTATGTTGATGTTCCCGGTAAGCGATCTGCCGCAGCTGTCGAAGGGCAAAGGCAACAAGATTATCAACATTCCATCGGCAGAAGCCGCGCGTGGAGAAGATGGTCTGGCGCAATTGTACGTTCTGCCGCCGCAAAGCACGCTGACCATTCATGTTGGGAAACGCAAAATTAAACTGCGTCCGGAAGAGCTACAGAAAGTCACTGGCGAACGTGGACGCCGCGGTACGTTGATGCGCGGTTTGCAGCGTATCGATCGTGTTGAGATCGACTCTCCTCGCCGTGCCAGCAGCGGTGATAGCGAAGAGTAATATGCCGGGGAGGGCGCTGTTTCCTCCCGCTTGCAAGGAACGCCGGATGAAACGTTAAGTCGTCATCCGGCAGCGTATTCAACCCCCGGAAACGATAAAAATTCCCTTGAAACCGTTGTTTATTCATGCGTTGCGATTAACAATACGCTTTTCCAGAGAGCGGCTTTTAACAATGCCCTAACCTGATTTCAGGTGACGTACAATGCCAGTCTCTCAGACCTTCAGAGGGTGTTATGCTATATATCTTTCGTCTTATTATTACCGTGATTTACAGCATCTTAGTCTGTGTATTCGGCTCCATTTACTGCCTTTTCAGCCCGCGTAACCCGAAACATGTGGCCACCTTTGGGCATATGTTTGGCCGTCTTGCGCCGCTGTTCGGCCTGAAAGTTGAGTGCCGCAAACCTGCAGATGCTGAAAGCTACGGCAATGCTATCTATATCGCTAACCACCAGAACAACTATGACATGGTGACAGCATCGAACATTGTGCAACCGCCGACGGTGACGGTAGGTAAAAAGAGCTTGCTGTGGATCCCCTTCTTCGGGCAGTTGTACTGGTTAACCGGCAACTTATTGATCGACAGAAACAATCGCACTAAAGCTCACGGCACCATTGCGGAAGTCGTGAATCATTTCAAAAAACGCCGTATTTCCATCTGGATGTTCCCGGAAGGAACCCGCAGCCGTGGTCGCGGCCTGCTACCGTTCAAGACTGGAGCATTTCACGCGGCAATTGCGGCGGGCGTCCCGATTATTCCCGTGTGCGTCTCTACAACTTCGAATAAGATTAATCTTAATCGACTGCACAACGGTCTGGTGATTGTCGAAATGCTGCCGCCAATTGACGTCAGTCAGTATGGCAAAGATCAGGTTCGTGAGCTGGCTGCCCATTGTCGTTCGATAATGGAACAAAAAATCGCCGAGCTCGATAAAGAAGTCGCAGAACGCGAAGCCGCCGGAAAAGTTTAAGTCGGCAATCTGTATTTTTGCGGGGAACACTTTCCTGCACGGTATTACTTTAGCCAGTTTTACATGGAGCAAATATGTCACTCAGTCGGCGTCAGTTCATTCAGGCATCGGGGATTGCACTTTGTGCAGGCGCTGTTCCCCTGAAGGCCAGCGCAGCCGGGCAACAGCAACCGCTACCCGTTCCGCCGCTGCTTGAATCTCGCCGTGGGCAACCGCTGTTTATGACTGTACAACGTGCGCACTGGTCATTTACGCCAGGGACACGCGCGTCGGTCTGGGGAATCAATGGTCGTTACCTGGGGCCGACTATCCGCGTCTGGAAGGGCGACGATGTTAAGCTTATTTACAGCAACCGCCTGACAGAAAATGTCTCAATGACGGTAGCCGGGCTACAGGTACCAGGCCCGCTGATGGGCGGTCCGGCACGGATGATGTCGCCAAACGCTGACTGGGCACCCGTACTGCCTATTCGCCAGAACGCAGCTACTCTGTGGTATCACGCCAATACTCCCAACCGCACGGCTCAGCAGGTCTATAACGGCCTTGCCGGAATGTGGCTGGTGGAAGATGAAGTCAGCAAGTCGCTGCCTATCCCCAACCATTATGGTGTGGATGATTTTCCGGTCATTATTCAGGATAAACGGCTGGATAACTTTGGTACGCCAGAATACAACGAACCGGGAAGCGGCGGCTTTGTTGGTGATACGCTGCTGGTTAACGGTGTACAAAGCCCGTACGTTGAAGTCTCGCGTGGCTGGGTGCGCTTGCGCCTGCTGAACGCGTCGAACTCTCGTCGTTATCAACTACAGATGAGCGATGGTCGCCCGTTACATGTGATTTCTGGCGATCAGGGATTCCTGCCTGCTCCTGTATCGGTGAAGCAACTTTCGCTGGCACCGGGCGAGCGCCGCGAGATTCTGGTGGATATGAGCAACGGCGATGAAGTGTCGATCACCTGTGGCGAAGCGGCGAGCATTGTTGATCGTATTCGTGGCTTCTTTGAGCCATCCAGCATTCTGGTTTCTACCCTGGTGCTAACGCTGCGCCCAACCGGCCTTCTGCCGCTGGTCACAGACAGTCTTCCGATGCGCTTGCTGCCAACTGAAATCATGGCCGGTTCGCCGATTCGCAGTCGCGATATCAGTCTGGGTGATGACCCGGGTATTAATGGACAACTGTGGGACGTCAACCGTATTGATGTCACCGCGCAGCAAGGAACGTGGGAACGCTGGACGGTACGCGCGGACGAGCCGCAAGCGTTCCATATTGAAGGCGTAATGTTCCAGATCCGTAACGTGAATGGCGCGATGCCGTTCCCGGAAGACAGAGGCTGGAAAGATACCGTTTGGGTTGACGGACAAGTGGAGCTGCTTGTTTATTTCGGTCAGCCTTCCTGGGCGCACTTCCCGTTCTACTTCAACAGTCAGACGCTGGAAATGGCGGACCGTGGCTCGATAGGGCAACTTTTGGTCAATCCGGTACCGTAATCTTCATACTCGCCCGAGGAGGGCGAGTATGGAATACCTTTCGATTTCTCTTTCGTTCCGGCTTATAATCCCCGGCCTTTGATTATTTTTTTATCATTTCTGGAAGCAAAATGAGCTCTATCTCCCTGATCCAACCGGATCGCGACCTGTTCTCCTGGCCGCAGTACTGGGCCGCCTGTTTTGGACCGGCACCGTTTTTGCCGATGTCTCGTGAAGAGATGGATCAACTTGGCTGGGATAGCTGCGACATCATTTTGGTTACTGGCGACGCGTATGTCGATCACCCAAGCTTCGGGATGGCGATTTGCGGTCGTATGCTGGAAGCACAGGGCTTTCGCGTCGGGATCATCGCCCAGCCAGACTGGAGCAGCAAAGACGATTTCATGCGTCTGGGTAAACCGAATCTGTTTTTCGGTGTTACTGCTGGCAACATGGATTCGATGATCAACCGTTATACCGCCGATCGCCGTTTACGTCATGACGATGCCTACACGCCGGATAACGTCGCGGGTAAGCGCCCGGATCGCGCCACACTGGTTTATACCCAGCGTTGTAAAGAGGCGTGGAAAGATGTACCGGTGATCCTCGGCGGTATTGAGGCTAGTCTGCGCCGTACCGCACATTATGATTACTGGTCCGATACCGTGCGCCGTTCCGTGCTGGTGGATTCGAAAGCCGACATGCTGATGTTTGGTAACGGTGAGCGTCCGCTGGTGGAGGTGGCGCACCGTCTGGCGATGGGCGAGCCGATTAGTGAAATCCGCGATGTGCGTAATACCGCGATTATCGTGAAAGAGGCGCTGCCTGGCTGGAGCGGCGTGGATTCCACCCGTCTTGATACCCCTGGAAAAATCGACCCAATCCCGCATCCGTATGGTGAAGATTTGTCGTGCGCGGATAACAAACCGGTGGCACCGAAAAAGCAGGAAGCCAAAGCCGTAACCGTGCAGCCACCGCGCCCGAAACCGTGGGAAAAAACCTACGTGTTGCTGCCTTCTTTCGAGAAAGTGAAGGGCGATAAAGTGCTGTACGCCCATGCTTCGCGCATTCTGCACCACGAAACCAACCCAGGCTGTGCCCGCGCATTGATGCAAAAACACGGTGACCGCTATGTGTGGATCAACCCGCCTGCTATCCCGCTTTCTACCGAAGAGATGGACAGCGTTTTTGCGCTGCCGTACAAGCGCGTGCCACATCCGGCCTATGGCAATGCCCGTATTCCGGCTTACGAAATGATCCGTTTTTCGGTCAACATTATGCGCGGCTGCTTTGGCGGCTGTTCTTTCTGTTCTATTACCGAGCACGAAGGGCGCATTATTCAGAGCCGTTCGGAAGATTCGATCATTAATGAGATCGAAGCGATCCGCGACACCGTTCCAGGTTTTACGGGCGTGATTTCCGATCTCGGTGGGCCAACTGCCAACATGTATATGTTGCGCTGCAAATCGCCACGCGCTGAACAAACTTGTCGCCGTTTGTCGTGCGTTTATCCGGATATTTGTCCGCACATGGACACTAACCACGAACCGACGATCAACCTCTATCGCCGTGCGCGTGATCTGAAAGGCATTAAAAAAATCCTCATCGCCTCAGGCGTACGTTATGACATCGCCGTGGAAGATCCGCGCTATATCAAAGAGTTGGCGACCCATCACGTCGGCGGTTATCTGAAGATTGCCCCGGAACATACCGAAGAAGGGCCGTTATCGAAGATGATGAAGCCGGGCATGGGCAGCTATGACCGCTTTAAAGAGCTGTTCGATACTTACTCAAAACAGGCAGGTAAAGAGCAGTATCTGATCCCCTATTTCATCTCCGCGCACCCCGGTACGCGTGATGAAGATATGGTGAATCTGGCGCTGTGGCTGAAAAAGCATCGTTTCCGTCTCGACCAGGTACAGAACTTCTACCCATCGCCGCTGGCGAACTCAACCACCATGTATTACACCGGGAAAAACCCGCTGGCGAAGATTGGTTATAAGAGCGAAGACGTCTTCGTACCGAAGGGCGACAAACAGCGTCGTTTGCATAAAGCGTTGTTGCGTTACCACGATCCGGCAAACTGGCCGTTAATCCGCCAGGCGCTGGAAGCGATGGGCAAAAAGCATCTGATTGGCAGCCGTCGCGATTGCTTAGTGCCTGCGCCAACCATTGAAGAGATGCGTGAAGCTCGTCGCCAGAACCGCAATACCCGTCCGGCGTTGACGAAACATACGCCGATGGCGACCCAGCGTCAGACGCCTGCTACGGCAAAAAAAGCGTCGTCTACGCAATCTCGTCCGGTGAATGCTGGTGCGAAGAAACGCCCTAAAGCGGCGGTTGGACGTTAAAAAAAATCCCCGGCAACTGACATGCTGCCGGGGATTTTTTTATCATTCTGCGTACATACGCAAGCAGCGCAGGCAATCAAAATAGTCCTGAGCATCAAGACGCGTATTGGCTCTGTTAGCTTCGGATTTGGCAGCATAGATTTGTGGGCGTAGTGCTTTCATATCCTGCTCAAGCCGGGCGATTTTGGCATTTAATGTTTGCACATTGCTCGCCAGCTGATTGACCTTTTGCTCATTGACGCAGCCACTGAGCAAGCAGGTTGCCAGAACAACAGCTCCCACGGTGAAAATCGTTTTCATATAGTGTTCCCTTTTATTTATTGTTCCGGCTAATTGTTATTTAATTCAGCTCATTGCTTTAATCTGGCGGCGGTTTTTGCCTCAATCTGCTTAAGTAGGCTGCCGCTGTTCGGGCGGATAAAATCAGCGATTTCCCACTTGCCTTCGCGCCGCTGTAAAACCAGTTCTTGCTCTTCGTTGTTGCCATTGGTCAGCGTAAAACGAACATGAATGCGGGCGGAATCGGCGGTTTTCTCCAGGACTCGAATTTCATCAACGCGTGAAAATAGCGACTCTTCGCCAAAACAGATCGGATTGTCGTAAATAAATTGCCGTTCTATTTGCATATCTTCATCGGGATTATTGGCCGTCTTGAAGGTGGTTTTATAGAAGGCATTAACCGCCTGGCGGTAAGAGTCGGAAACCACCCACGTCCACGGCCAGCTATAATCAGCAATATGTTCAAAGAGTTCGGCAACAAAGGCTTCCGGCTGTTCTTTTTGCAACGAAGCTAAAGCGGCCAGCGTTTTTTCATTCTCGCTATTAACTGCTTGTAAGACGCTGCCATGATTGCTGACAATATCGTCAATGACCCAACGACCATTTTCCGCCACCATTTTCAGTGTCTGCGTGGTCTTTTCTTTATCATCTTTAAAGATACGAAAGCGCACAACGGCATCGGCATGATCGGCGTCAGTTTGGGTTATCGCAACGCTTTCTAGCACCAGATCGCCAAAATCCTGACAATCACAAACCGGATCATAATCCAGCCAGCCAATATTGCCCGGCAGCGTAAGATTGTCGTTCAGGGTAAGCGCCTGTTGAATACGCGCAGAAGTTATCGCCCGCTCTCCGGTTTCACCAAAATAAGGGGCAGTGGCATCTGATTTATAGTTCTGATAAATATGCCGGACTGTTTGTTCTACGGTCAGTGAGGGGGGCTGTGCGTGTACGGTAAAACTTGCCAGGGCTGCTAAAAACAGAAGTATTATTTTCATCTGTTTTTCACCTCTCCGTTGCGTTTATCCCGGATATAGATGAGTTGTTCTTTTAAGAGCTTCCGGCTCTGCATGATGATGTCCTTATATTTGGCATTCCTGAACAAGGAAGAGTAACAACGGGCGGGACGCGAGGGGAATAAATGATTTCTGAAAAGTCCGGTAGCGGAACATTACCGCCACCGGGAGAATTTGCATGTTAGCCGCCGAACTGGTCAGGATCGGGACCGAGACGCTTGCCCTGATCGAGTTTTGCAATTTCGCCGAGTTCGTCTTTGTCGAGACGGAAATCCCAGACATCAAAGTTTTCGGCAATACGTGAAGGTGTGACCGATTTCGGGATCACCACCAGGCCGCTATCCAGATGCCAGCGGATAACAATCTGCGCCGGGGTTTTGCCGTATTTATCTGCCAGATCGCGAATGACTTTCTGATCGAAAACGCCTTTCCCTCCTTGCGCTAATGGGCTCCAGGATTCGGTCTGGATTTTGTGTGTCGCGTTCCAGGCGTGTAGCTGGCGTTGTTGCATCAGCGGATGAAGTTCGATCTGGTTTATCACAGGCGTCACGCCAGTTTCATCAATCAGGCGTTGCAGGTGATGGATCTGGAAGTTGCACACGCCGATGCTTTTGATTAATCCCTCTTTTTGCAATTCGATCATGCCTTTCCATGCTTCGACATAATGGTCGATAGCGGGAACGGGCCAGTGCATTAAGTAGAGGTCGATATAATCAAGCTGGAGTTTTTTCAGGCTGTCGAGCAGGGCTTCGCGGGGGCGCTTGTGGTCGTCGTTCCACAGCTTAGTGGTGATGAACAGTTCTTCTCTGTTGACTGAGGCATTTTTCAGGGCTTTGCCGACACCTTCTTCGTTCTTGTAGGCCGCGGCGGTATCAATCGAGCGATAACCCACTTCTAACGCTTTTTGAATGGCGGTGATTACTTCCTCATTACTTGCTTGCCAGACGCCCAGTCCCAGCTGGGGCATGACATTGCCATCCTGTAGCTTAATAACGGTTGGATTAGCCATACGTTCCTCCTTTATATGAACTCACCGGAGCAGGCTCCGGTGAGGTGTTGTGAACTTAAGTCTGGACGAAATGCCCGAAAACGAAAGTTTGAGGCGTAAAAAGCTTAGCGGGCGGCTTCGTATATACGGCGGCTGACATCCAGCGTAATGTCATGATTTTCGCCCAGTTGGGTCATGCCGTGCTCTTCCAGTTTTTTCAGCAAAGCCGGGATGGAGCTGCCGTCCAGACCGTAGTCGGAGAGGTGGGTCGGCACGCCTAATTGCTCAAAGAAATTGCGGGTTGCGGCAATCGCGGCGTCAATACGCTCATCGTCGGAACCTTCAGTGATGTTCCAGACGCGTTCAGCATATTGCAGCAGCTTAGCGCGCTTGGTCTCGCGTTTTTCATTCCACAGTGCAGGCAGGACGATAGCCAGTGTTTGCGCGTGATCCAGACCGTGCATCGCAGTCAGTTCGTGGCCCAGCATATGCGTTGCCCAGTCCTGCGGTACGCCAGCGCCAATCAAACCGTTCAGCGCCTGAGTCGCCGCCCACATGACGTTGGCGCGCACATCGTAGTTTTCTGGCTCTTTCAGGGCTTTCGGACCATCTTCGATTAGCGTCAGCAAAATGCCTTCTGCGAAACGGTCCTGAATTTTGGCATCAACCGGTTTGGTAACATACTGTTCCACGGTGTGTACAAAGGCGTCCACTACGCCGTTAGCCACCTGACGCGGCGGCAGGGTGTAGGTATAAACCGGATCGAGCACGGCAAATACCGGCTGAACATGGGCAGAATGGAACGCCTGCTTGTCGCCTGTGGTTTTACGGGAGATCACCGCGCCTGCGTTGGATTCTGAACCGGTTGCTGGCAGCGTCAGCACACAGCCCATCGGGATGGCGCTTTTAATCTCTTTACCGCCCGTTTGCAGAATGTGCCACGGATCGATATTTTCCGGATAGTTAGCCGCTGCGGCGATAAATTTGGTGCCGTCCAGTACAGAACCGCCGCCAACCGCCAGCAGGAAAGTCACTTTCTGTTCGCGAACCAGTTTCACGGCGTTCATCAGCGTTTCATAAGCCGGGTTTGGCTCAATACCGCCAAATTCCAGCACGTCCATGCCTTTCAGGGCATCCAGAACTTGATCGAGAACGCCGGTTTTTTTCACGCTGCCGCCACCGTAGGTAATCAATACGCGAGCATCGTGAGGAATTTGTTCGCGTAAACCAGCGATTGCGCCTTTACCAAACAGAATGCGGGTTGGGGTGTGCAGATTAAAGTTGTTCATTACTTGCTCCCTTTGCTGGGCCAATATGAGGGCAGAGAACGATCTGCCTGATGTTTTTCATTGTGATCGCCAGCGCCCTGGCTCTCAATGCTCATTTCTGCCAATGTCTTGCCTATTTCTCCAGAGTGCTGGAGAAATGCTACAAAATTGCGCACAATCAAATTGCCGCATTATTCCTAAGAAATTACGCGATATGAAACGTGAAGAGATTTGCCGCTTGCTGGCGGATAAAGTTAATAAACTGAAAAATAAAGAAAATAGTTTGTCAGAACTGTTGCCCGATGTGCGTTTGTTGTATGGCGAGACGCCTTTCGCACGTACACCGGTGATGTACGAGCCTGGCATCATAATTCTCTTTTCCGGGCATAAAATCGGTTATATCAATGAACGCGTGTTTCGTTATGATGCCAATGAATACCTGCTGCTGACGGTGCCGTTGCCGTTTGAGTGCGAAACCTATGCCACGTCAGAGGTGCCGCTGGCAGGGTTGCGTCTCAATGTCGATATTTTGCAGTTACAGGAACTGTTGATGGACATTGGCGAAGATGAGCATTTCCAGCCGTCGATGGCAGCCAGCGGGATTAACTCCGCCACGTTATCAGAAGAGATTTTATGCGCGGCGGAGCGGTTACTCGACGTGATGGAGCGACCACTGGATGCGCGTATTCTCGGCAAACAGATCATCCGCGAAATTCTGTACTACGTGCTGACCGGACCTTGCGGCGGCGCGTTACTGGCGCTGGTCAGTCGCCAGACTCACTTCAGTCTGATTAGCCGCGTGCTGAAACGGATTGAGAATAAATACACCGAAAACCTGAGCGTCGAGCAACTGGCGGCAGAAGCCAACATGAGCGTATCGGCGTTCCACCATAATTTTAAGTCTGTCACCAGCACCTCGCCGTTGCAGTATTTGAAGAATTACCGTCTGCATAAGGCGCGGATGATGATCATCCATGACGGCATGAAGGCCAGCGCAGCAGCGATGCGCGTCGGCTATGAAAGCGCATCGCAATTTAGCCGTGAGTTTAAACGTTACTTCGGTGTGACGCCGGGGGAAGATGCGGCAAGAATGCGGGCGATGCAGGGGAATTAAATACGTTCCCGGTACAGCAGCCGGGAACGGGGAAAATCGTCAGGCGTTACAGTATTTTTTTTTAATCACCACAAACAGCGTGCCTAACAAGCCAGCGGTTAACAAGGCAATTGGCAGGATCATCAGGAACGTCATTACCTGATCTTCATGGCGTTTAACGAACGGAATCATACTTAAGGCATAGCCAAAACTGATTACCACGCTGACCCACAGCAATCCACTTAACCAGTTGAAAAACTGGAAGCGGCGGTTTGGCAGACCGGAAATTCCCGCCATGGTTGGCAGCAGCGTACGGACAAATGCAAGAAAACGTCCAGCCAGCAGCGCCAGCAGACCGTGGCGGTCAAACATGCAGGTGGCGCGCTGGTGATATTTAGCAGGAAGCTGTGCCAGCCAGCCTTTCACCGTTTTGGTATTCCCTAACCAGCGCCCCTGAATATAACTTAGCCAGCAGCCCAGACTTGCTGCGGCGGTCAGAATCGCAATCGTAGGCAGAAAATCCATAACCCCTTGGGCAATCAATGCGCCTGCCAGTATCAACAAGCTGTCGCCTGGCAAAAATGAGGCGGGCAGCAGGCCGTTTTCTAAAAACAGCGTGGCAAACATGACAAAGTAAACAACGCTAACAATATGAGGATCCGCCAGCGCGGCAAAGTCGTGTTGCCAGAGCGCAGCGATGATATCTTGAATAACAGCCATGGACTTTCCTGTGGAACAGCGTTTAAGCCTTTATCTGCCTATTGTACTCCTGATTCGTCCGGGACGCCTTGATCCCGGACGCAACAATTTAAGACTTTTCACAATTAAATGTCTGCAAAATTGTCCAAAAGTGGCAATGTTATACAATTCGCGCAAAACCGGCGTCCAGATCGGCAATCAGATCGTCGACATCTTCCAGACCAATATGCAGGCGAATCAAGGTCCCGCTAAAATCGATCTCGCCTTGTGGGCGAATGGCGGCGATATGTTCTGGTTGATTCGCCAGGATCAACGATTCATACCCGCCCCACGAGTAGGCCATGCTGAATAAACTGAAGTTATCCAGATAGTTCGCCAGCTCTTCATTACTGAGTTTTTTCTTAAGCACAAAGGAAAATAGCCCGCTGCTGCCTGTAAAGTCTCGTTTCCAGAATTCGTGGCCTTTACTGCCAGGCAGAGCAGGGTGGTTAACTCGCGCAACTTGCGGATGTTCTGCCAGCCATTCAGCCACTTTCAGACTGCTTTCATGATGTTGACGCAAACGCACACCTAATGTGCGCAGGCCACGGCTGGTTATATAGGCGGTATCGGCATCGACCATCTGGCCCATCAGATAGGCGTTTTCCCGTAGCTGCTCCCAGCAACGGGCATTGCACACGGCAGTGCCAATCATCGCATCTGAATGCCCAACCAGATATTTGGTGGCGGCTTGAATAGAAACATCGATGCCAAAATCCAGCGCCTTAAACAGCACACCGGCTGCCCAGGTGTTGTCGATCATAATGATGGCATCCGGCGCCACACTGCGTACGGCGGCAACAATCGCCGGAACGTCGTGGACTTCCATGGTGATGGAGCCTGGCGATTCCAGAAACACGATTTTAGTGTTTGGCTGCAGATGCTTAACGATATCGGCACCAATCAGCGGATCAAACCACGATGTCGTTACGCCCAGTTTGCTGAGGATTTTGCTACAGAAATCCTGACTCGGTTCATAGGCGGTGTTGGTCATCAGCACATGATCGCCCTGTTCGACAAAAGCAAGAATGGAATTAGCAACCGCCGCCGCCCCGCAGGGAAATAGCACGCAGCCTGCGCCACCTTCCAGTTCACACATCGCTTGTTGTAAGGAGAAATGGGTTAACGTTCCACGCCGTCCATAGAACAACTCACCATTGGCGCGATTGCGCGTCGCGTGTTTTTTGGCTTCCACACTGTCAAAGACCAGCGAAGAAGCGCGCTGAATCACGCTATTTACCGCGCCGAGAGTGTATTTTTTGCTGCGTCCTGCATTCACCAGTTGAGTATCAAGCTTTTTGTCCGCCATCTCGGGATTCCTGTTTTTATACGTCTGGATGTCTAAACTAGCATGAATATTTGCGGGCGCATCCTGAAGAATTGGCATAAAGCAGAAAATTTTCGCAAATGGCGTGCTGGTGACTTTTTACTGCGTAAACGCAAGGAAAAGAAAGCAAAGGTACGGCAGTATGCAAATAGTAATGAGAACGACTATCAATTCGACGTCGTTTTGATATTATTATGCGCAGATTTTGTGACTTGCGTCCTGGAGATACACAGTGGGTAATAATTTAATGCAGACGGACCTTTCCGTCTGGGGTATGTATCAGCACGCCGATATTGTCGTTAAGTGCGTGATGATTGGGCTTATTTTGGCCTCCGTAGTCACCTGGGCAATCTTCTTCAGTAAGAGCGTAGAGTTCTTCAATCAGAAGCGTCGCCTTAAGCGCGAGCAGCAACTGCTGGCTGAAGCGCGTTCCTTAAACCAGGCCAACGATATCGCCGCTGATTTTGGTAGCAAAAGCTTAAGCCTGCATTTGCTCAATGAAGCGCAGAATGAGCTGGAACTGTCAGAAGGCAGCGACGATAACGAAGGTATTAAAGAACGTACCAGCTTCCGTCTGGAGCGTCGGGTCGCCGCAGTGGGTCGTCAAATGGGCCGCGGTAACGGCTATCTGGCAACCATCGGCGCGATTTCTCCGTTCGTTGGTCTGTTTGGTACGGTCTGGGGCATCATGAACAGCTTTATTGGTATCGCGCAAACGCAGACCACTAACCTGGCAGTCGTTGCGCCGGGTATCGCAGAAGCTCTGTTAGCAACGGCAATCGGCCTCGTGGCAGCGATTCCTGCGGTCGTTATCTATAACGTATTTGCACGCCAGATTGGCGGCTTTAAAGCGATGCTGGGTGATGTTGCAGCGCAGGTATTGTTGCTGCAAAGCCGTGACCTGGATCTGGAAGCCAGCGCCGCTGCGCATCCGGTTCGTGTCGCACAAAAATTACGCGCAGGATAATGTCCGATGGCAATGCATCTTAACGAAAACCTCGACGATAACGGCGAAATGCATGATATCAACGTGACGCCGTTTATCGACGTGATGTTGGTTCTGCTGATTATCTTTATGGTGGCGGCACCGTTAGCGACGGTAGATGTGAAGGTGAACTTGCCTGCTTCTACCAGCACGCCGCAGCCGCGCCCGGAAAAACCGGTTTATCTGTCGGTGAAGGCAGACAACTCGATGTTTATCGGTAACGATCCGGTCACCGATGAAACAATGATTACGGCGTTGAATGCGTTAACCGAAGGCAAGAAAGACACCACCATCTTCTTCCGAGCGGATAAAACCGTCGATTACGAGACGTTGATGAAGGTAATGGATACGCTGCATCAGGCGGGTTACCTGAAGATAGGTCTGGTCGGCGAAGAAACCGCCAAAGCGAAGTAAAGTAGAATTGCCTGATGCGCTACGCTCATCAGGCCTACAATATCTATTGCAACATGTTGAATCTTCGTGCGTTTGTAGGCCGGATAAGGCGTTCACGCCGCATCCGGCATTAGGTGCTCAATGCCTGATGCGCTACGCTTATCAGGCCTATAAAATCTATTGCAACATGTTGAATCTTCATGCGTTTGTAGGCGGATAAGGCGTTTTCGCCACATCAGGTAAGAGTGAATTCACAATGATGCCCGGTTGCTTTTCACAACCGGGCATTTTTTTAACCTAAATGCTCGCCGCCGCACACACCGTGCACTTCTGCGGTGACGTAGCTCGACTCCTGACTTGCCAGATAAACATATACAGGGGCCAGTTCCGCCGGTTGCCCCGCACGCTTCATCGGCGTTTTCTGACCAAACTGCGGGATCTTATCCTGCGTTTGTCCGCCGGAAATTTGCAGTGCTGTCCAGATCGGGCCTGGCGCGACAATATTCACCCGAATACCTTTCTCCGCGACCTGTTTTGCCAGGCCACGGCTGTAGTTCAGAATCGCCGCCTTCGTAGCCGCATAGTCCAGTAAATGCGGACTTGGCTGGTATGCCTGGATTGACGAAGTGGTGATGATACTTGCACCTTTCGGTAGCAGGGGGATCGCTTCCTGGGTTAGCCAGAACAGCGCGAAAACGTTAATGGCAAAGGTCTTTTGAAACTGTTCGCTGGTGAGGTCTGCAATATCCGGAATGGCAACCTGTTTCCCGGCGACCAGCGCCATAATATCCAGCCCGCCTAACGCCTTGTGCGCTTCGTGAACCAGCGAACGGGCGAATTTCTCATCGCTTAAATCGCCTGGCAGCAGAACGGCTTTGCGTCCGCATTCTTCAATGATCTTTTTCACATCCTGAGCGTCTTCTTCTTCCACGGGAAGATAACTGATCGCCACGTCAGCCCCTTCACGCGCGTAAGCGATGGCGGCAGCGCGACCTATTCCGGAATCGCCCCCTGTCACCAGTGCTTTACGATCTTTCAGGCGACCGCTACCAACATAGGTTTTCTCGCCGCAATCCGGTACCGGTGTCATCTTCGCCTGGATGCCTGGCGTCGGTTGTTTCTGTTTGGGATATTCACCAGTGTAATACTGCGTGGTCGGGTCTTTTAAATGAGACATCGTTTTTCTCCCTTCAGGTTCAACGTCCTTTAAGGGTAGACGCTCTCGATGCGTTGATAAGGGAACCAGGAAGATCCCTAAACCTCAGAATTATGCGACAAAGGTTTAACGTATATGTTGATTTGCTGTTGCGTGCTGTTTACTCAATTGCGATATACTGTTGCCCGTTTTAACTACACGACAGGAATGTATGGAACGTTTTCTTGAAAATGCAATGTATGCTTCTCGCTGGCTGCTTGCCCCCGTGTACTTTGGCCTTTCGCTGGCGTTAGTTGCCCTGGCGCTGAAGTTCTTCCAGGAGATTATTCACGTACTGCCGAATATCTTCTCGATGGCGGAATCAGATTTGATCCTCGTGTTGCTGTCGCTGGTGGATATGACGCTGGTTGGCGGTTTGCTGGTGATGGTGATGTTTTCCGGTTATGAGAATTTCGTCTCACAGCTGGATATCTCCGAGAACAAAGAGAAGCTGAACTGGCTGGGGAAAATGGACGCAACGTCGCTGAAAAACAAAGTAGCAGCGTCGATTGTGGCAATTTCTTCCATTCACCTACTGCGCGTCTTTATGGATGCGAAAAATGTCCCGGATAACAAACTGATGTGGTACGTCATTATCCATCTGACGTTTGTGCTTTCTGCATTTGTGATGGGCTATCTTGACCGACTGACTCGTCATAATCACTGATCTGATTCGGGCGCGGTTCGCGCGCCCGTTATTAACAGGTCATTTATCGGACGACGCCTGCCACAGATTCAGCTCGCCATCGGCGATATGCTGATCAATCTGCGCCAGCTCCTCGGTGCTAAATGTCAGATTATTCAGCGCCTGCACGTTCTCCTCAAGTTGCTCCGCGCGGCTGGCACCAATCAATACCGACGTCACTCGCTCATCTTTCAGCAACCAACTTAACGCCATTTGCGCCATTGATTGTCCACGCTGCTGTGCCATTTCATTCAATAAGCGCAGGCTGTTGAGGTTGGCTTCGGTAAGCATTTTCGGTGTCAGACCACGAACTTTATTCCCTTCACGATACATCCGTGAATCTTGCGGAATGCCGTTGAGATATTTTCCGGTCAGCAATCCCTGAGCCAGAGGAGTAAAGGCAATACAGCCCACGCCGTTATTTTGCAGGGTATCCAGCAGGCCGCTTTTATCCACCCAGCGGTTCAGTAAATTGTACGAAGGTTGATGAATTAAAAGCGGAATTTTCCACTCGTGCAGCAACTCGACCATTTTTTGCGTCCGCTCTGGCGAGTAAGAGGAGATCCCGACATACAGCGCCTTACCGCTTTGTACCGCATGAGCCAGCGCAGAGGCGGTTTCTTCCATCGGCGTATTTTCATCGACGCGATGAGAGTAAAAGATATCGACATACTCAAGCCCCATACGCTTCAGGCTTTGGTCGAGGCTGGCGAGCAGGTATTTACGTGAACCGCCAGAGCCGTAAGGGCCGGGCCACATATCGTAGCCAGCCTTGGTAGAGATAATCAGTTCATCGCGATAAGCGGCAAAATCCTCCCGCAGCAGGCGACCAAAGTTCTCTTCTGCGCTTCCTGGAGGCGGCCCGTAATTGTTGGCTAAATCAAAGTGCGTAATGCCCAAATCAAACGCTTTACGCAGGATCGCACGCTGTGATTCCAGCGCGTTAACGTGACCGAAATTGTGCCATAAACCGAGCGATAACGCGGGCAGGCGTAAACCGCTTTTTCCGCAATAGCGGTATTGCATCTGCCCGTAACGTTCGGGATTCGCTAACCAGACCATGACCTCTCCTTTCCACCGTTCAATTTCGAAACAATGTTTCTAGTTTAGCGATTCGCCAGCGCGTATCCCGTAGTCTGGCTCACAGAGTGACGAAAAACTGGGCAAAAACACGTGCTTATGCTTTGCTTAAAAAAACACCAGTTGAGGAGTGCAACGATGCCGCGTTTAACCGCCAAAGATTTCCCACAAGAGTTGTTGGATTACTACGACTATTACGCTCACGGGAAAATCTCGAAACGTGAGTTCCTCAACCTTGCGGCGAAGTATGCGGTGGGCGGGATGACGGCATTAGCGTTGTTTGATTTGCTCAAGCCAAATTATGCGCTGGCGACTCAGGTAGAGTTTACCGACCCGGAGATTGTTGCTGAGTACATCACGTATCCTTCGCCAAATGGTCACGGCGAGGTACGGGGTTATCTGGTGAAACCCGCAAAAATGAGCGGCAAAACGCCAGCCGTGGTAGTGGTGCATGAGAATCGTGGACTGAATCCGTATATCGAAGATGTGGCACGGCGAGTGGCGAAGGCGGGGTATATCGCCCTGGCACCTGACGGCTTAAGTTCCGTTGGAGGTTATCCGGGAAATGATGATAAAGGTCGTGAGCTGCAACAGCAGGTTGATCCAACCAAACTGATGAATGATTTCTTTGCCGCAATTGAGTTTATGCAACGCTATCCGCAAGCGGCAGGCAAAGTGGGTATTACCGGATTTTGCTATGGCGGTGGCGTATCGAACGCGGCGGCTGTCGCGTATCCGGAACTGGCCTGCGCGGTGCCGTTTTATGGTCGTCAGGCACCCACTGCCGATGTGGCGAAGATTGAAGCGCCTTTACTACTCCACTTCGCGGAACTGGACACCCGAATCAACGAGGGCTGGCCTGCTTACGAGGCGGCGTTGAAAGCCAATAATAAGGTTTATGAGGCGTATATCTATCCGGGGGTTAATCACGGATTCCATAATGATTCCACGCCCCGTTATGACAAATCTGCCGCCGATCTTGCCTGGCAAAGGACACTGAAATGGTTCGATAAATATCTCTCCTGATAGGTTTATCTCTTACTGGATTACGTCTTAAACAAGCATGAAAAAATAGCGTGCGCAAAAGTCGTTCTTTGCCTAAAATATCGCTATATATGGCGATATATAGCGAATGAGGTGAACGATGAATAACCATTTTGGTAAAGGCTTAATGGCGGGATTAAAAGCAACGCATGCCGACAGTGCGGTTAATGTGACAAAATTCTGTGCCGATTATAAACGCGGTTTTGTATTAGGCTACTCACACCGGATGTACGAAAAGACCGGAGATCGCCAGCTTAGCGCCTGGGAAGCGGGTATTCTGACGCGCCGCTATGGACTGGATAAAGAGATGGTAATGGATTTCTTTCGTGAGAATAATTCCTGTTCTACGTTGCGCTTTTTTATGGCCGGTTATCGCCTCGAAAATTGATCAAACATACGTATTATCTTGCTTTAATTAATTACACTAATGCTTCTTCCCTTCGTTTTAGCGCCCCGCCGCAGTATCATGATATCGATAACCATAATAAATGTGTGGTAAATGGCGCATCGATCGCATTATTGATTTTGCGATTGAGGCAAAATATATGCCAGGTCTTCGCAACGGAATAACTATAAATGACTGGAGATAACACCCTCATCCATTCTCACGGCATTAACCGTCGTGATTTCATGAAGCTTTGTGCAGCATTAGCCGCCACCATGGGGTTAAGTAGCAAAGCCGCTGCAGAGATGGCCGAATCGGTTACTAACCCGCAGCGTCCGCCAGTTATCTGGATTGGCGCGCAGGAGTGCACCGGTTGTACGGAATCTCTGCTTCGTGCAACGCATCCAACGGTAGAAAACCTCGTGCTGGAGACTATCTCTCTGGAGTATCACGAAGTGCTTTCCGCCGCCTTCGGTCATCAGGTCGAAGAGAACAAACATAACGCACTTGAGAAGTACAAAGGGCAGTATGTGTTGGTTGTGGATGGTTCCATCCCATTAAAAGATAACGGTATTTATTGCATGGTTGCTGGTGAGCCGATTGTGGATCACATCCGCAAAGCGGCAGAAGGCGCAGCAGCGATTATCGCTATCGGTTCCTGCTCTGCGTGGGGCGGTGTTGCCGCAGCTGGAGTTAACCCAACTGGCGCAGTCAGCCTGCAAGAAGTTCTGCCAGGCAAAACCGTTATCAATATTCCGGGCTGCCCGCCGAACCCGCACAACTTCCTCGCTACCGTTGCGCACATCATCACTTACGGCAAACCGCCGAAACTGGATGACAAAAATCGTCCGACCTTCGCCTATGGCCGTCTGATTCACGAACACTGCGAACGTCGCCCGCACTTCGATGCTGGTCGTTTTGCCAAAGAGTTCGGTGATGAAGGCCACCGTGAAGGCTGGTGCCTGTACCACCTCGGCTGTAAAGGGCCAGAAACTTACGGCAACTGCTCAACGCTGCAATTCTGCGATGTTGGCGGCGTGTGGCCGGTAGCGATTGGTCACCCATGCTATGGCTGTAACGAAGAAGGTATCGGCTTCCATAAAGGCATCCATCAGCTTGCCAACGTCGAAAATCAGACTCCGCGTTCACAGAAACCGGATGTTAACGCTAAAGAGGGCGGCAACGTCTCTGCAGGCGCTATTGGTTTGCTCGGCGGTGTGGTTGGGTTGGTTGCCGGTGTCAGCGTGATGGCGGTGCGTGAACTGGGTCGTCAGCAAAAGAAAGATAACGCTGACTCACGGGGAGAATAACCGTGAACAGACGTAATTTTATTAAAGCAGCCTCCTGCGGGGCATTGCTGACGGGCGCGCTGCCGTCTGTCAGTCATGCGGCTGCTGAAAACCGCCCGCCAATTCCGGGATCGCTGGGGATGTTGTACGACTCGACCTTGTGCGTAGGCTGCCAGGCTTGCGTCACCAAGTGTCAGGATATCAATTTCCCTGAACGTAACCCGCAAGGGGAACAGACCTGGTCGAACAACGACAAACTGTCGCCGTATACCAATAACATCATTCAGGTGTGGACCAGCGGCACAGGGGTCAACAAAGACCAGGAGGAGAACGGCTACGCGTACATTAAGAAACAGTGTATGCACTGCGTCGATCCGAACTGTGTCTCTGTGTGCCCGGTCTCTGCACTGAAAAAAGATCCGAAAACCGGCATTGTCCATTACGACAAAGACGTGTGCACCGGTTGCCGTTACTGCATGGTCGCCTGTCCGTACAACGTGCCGAAGTACGACTACAACAACCCGTTTGGTGCGCTGCATAAGTGCGAGCTGTGCAACCAGAAAGGTGTGGAACGTCTCGATAAAGGCGGTCTGCCTGGCTGCGTAGAAGTGTGCCCGGCGGGCGCGGTGATTTTCGGTACGCGTGAAGAGCTGATGGCGGAGGCGAAAAAACGTCTGGCGCTGAAGCCTGGCAGCGAATACCACTATCCGCGTCAGACGCTGAAATCTGGCGACACTTACCTGCATACGGTGCCGAAATATTATCCGCATCTGTACGGCGAGAAAGAGGGCGGCGGTACTCAGGTTCTGGTACTGACGGGTGTGCCTTATGAAAATCTCGACCTGCCGAAACTGGACGATCTTTCTACCGGTGCGCGTTCCGAAAATATTCAACACACCCTGTATAAAGGCATGATGCTACCACTGGCTGTGCTGGCGGGCTTAACCGTGCTGGTTCGTCGCAACACCAAAAACGACCATCACGACGGAGGAGACGATCATGAGTCATGATCCAAAACCGCTGGGCGGCAAAATCATCAGTAAACCGGTCATGATTTTTGGACCGTTAATCGTCATCTGTATGCTCCTGATTGTGAAGCGTCTGGTGTTCGGTCTGGGCTCTGTCTCCGACCTGAACGGCGGCTTTCCGTGGGGCGTGTGGATCGCGTTTGACCTGCTGATCGGCACTGGCTTTGCCTGTGGCGGCTGGGCGCTGGCGTGGGCGGTATACGTCTTTAACCGTGGGCAATACCATCCGCTGGTGCGTCCGGCGCTGTTGGCGAGTCTGTTTGGTTACTCACTGGGTGGCTTGTCGATCACTATCGACGTGGGTCGCTACTGGAACCTGCCGTACTTCTACATTCCGGGTCACTTCAACGTGAACTCGGTACTGTTCGAGACGGCGGTCTGTATGACCATCTACATCGGCGTGATGGCTCTGGAGTTTGCTCCGGCACTGTTTGAACGTCTGGGCTGGAAGGTGTCGCTACAGCGTCTGAACAAGGTGATGTTCTTCATCATCGCGCTCGGTGCGTTGCTGCCGACCATGCACCAGTCTTCAATGGGGTCGCTGATGATCTCGGCGGGCTACAAGGTGCATCCGCTGTGGCAGAGCTATGAAATGTTGCCGCTGTTCTCGCTGCTGACGGCGTTCATCATGGGCTTCTCGATTGTCATCTTTGAAGGTTCACTGGTGCAGGCGGGTCTGCGTGGCAACGGTCCGGATGAAAAGAGCCTGTTCGTCAAGCTGACCAACACCATCAGTGTGTTGCTGGCGATTTTCATCGTGCTGCGCTTTGGCGAGCTTATCTATCGCGACAAGCTGTCGTTAGCGTTTGCCGGTGACTTCTACTCCGTGATGTTCTGGATTGAAGTCCTGCTGATGCTCTTCCCGCTGGTCGTTCTGCGTGTGGCGAAGCTGCGTAATGATTCCCGCATGCTGTTCCTGTCAGCACTGAGCGCACTGTTAGGTTGTGCAACCTGGCGTCTGACCTATTCGCTGGTGGCATTCAACCCGGGCGGCGGTTACGCCTACTTCCCGACCTGGGAAGAACTGTTGATTTCTATTGGTTTTGTGGCTATTGAGATTTGCGCTTACATCGTACTCATTCGTCTACTGCCGATACTTCCTCCTTTAAAACAAAACGATCATAATCGTCATGAGGCGAGCAAAGCATGAGCCAGAGAATTACTATTGATCCGGTAACCCGTATTGAGGGGCATTTACGCATCGATTGCGAAATCGAAAATGGCGTCGTTTCGAAAGCATGGGCTTCCGGTACCATGTGGCGCGGCATGGAAGAGATCGTGAAAAACCGCGATCCGCGCGATGCATGGATGATTGTGCAACGTATCTGTGGCGTATGTACTACCACTCACGCGCTGTCTTCCGTTCGTGCGGCAGAAAGTGCGCTGAATATCGACGTTCCGGTTAACGCGCAATACATCCGTAACATCATTCTGGCTGCGCACACCACGCATGACCATATCGTTCATTTCTATCAGCTTTCGGCGCTGGACTGGGTGGATATCACTTCTGCACTGCAAGCTGACCCAACCAAAGCCTCCGAAATGCTGAAAGGCGTTTCGACCTGGCATCTGAACAGCCCGGAAGAGTTCACCAAAGTTCAGAACAAGATCAAAGATCTGGTTGCCAGCGGTCAGTTGGGTATTTTCGCTAATGGCTACTGGGGTCACCCAGCGATGAAACTGCCGCCGGAAGTGAACCTGATTGCGGTAGCGCACTACCTGCAGGCGCTGGAGTGCCAGCGTGACGCTAACCGCGTCGTGGCGCTGCTGGGCGGTAAAACGCCGCACATTCAGAACCTGGCAGTGGGTGGTGTCGCGAACCCAATCAACCTCGACGGGTTGGGCGTGTTGAACCTTGAGCGCCTGATGTACATCAAGTCTTTCATCGACAAACTGAGCGACTTTGTTGAGCAGGTTTATAAGGTTGATACCGCGGTTATCGCCGCGTTCTACCCGGAATGGCTGACGCGCGGTAAAGGTGCGGTGAACTACCTGAGCGTGCCGGAATTCCCGACCGACAGCAAAAACGGCAGCTTCCTGTTCCCGGGCGGCTACATTGAGAATGCGGATCTGTCCTCGTATCGTCCGATCACTTCTCATTCCGATGAATACCTGATCAAAGGCATTCAGGAAAGCGCGAAGCACTCCTGGTATAAAGACGAAGCGCCACAGGCGCCGTGGGAAGGTACCACCATTCCGGCTTATGATGGTTGGTCTGACGACGGGAAATATTCCTGGGTGAAATCACCGACTTTCTACGGCAAAACGGTAGAAGTGGGTCCGCTGGCTAATATGCTGGTGAAACTGGCGGCAGGTCGAGAATCTACCCAGAACAAACTGAATGAAATCGTTGCGATTTATCAGAAACTGACTGGTAACACGCTGGAAGTGGCGCAACTGCACTCTACGCTGGGCCGTATTATTGGTCGTACCGTTCACAGCTGCGAATTGCAGGATATCCTGCAAAACCAATACAGTGCACTGATCACCAATATCGGCAAAGGCGATCACACCACCTTCGTGAAACCGAACATTCCGGCAACGGGTGAGTTCAAAGGTGTTGGCTTCCTCGAAGCGCCGCGCGGTATGCTCTCTCACTGGATGGTGATCAAAGACGGTATCATCAGCAACTACCAGGCAGTTGTTCCATCAACCTGGAACTCTGGTCCGCGTAACTTCAATGATGACGTCGGTCCTTACGAGCAGTCGCTGGTGGGTACACCGGTTGCTGATCCGAATAAACCGCTGGAAGTGGTGCGTACCATTCACTCCTTCGACCCGTGCATGGCCTGTGCGGTACACGTAGTGGATGCTGACGGCAACGAAGTGGTTTCAGTGAAGGTTCTGTAATGCGTATTTTAGTCTTAGGGGTCGGCAATATTTTGCTGACCGATGAAGCCATCGGTGTGCGGATTGTTGAAGCGTTAGAGCAACGATACATTCTGCCGGATTATGTTGAGATCCTCGATGGCGGCACGGCGGGAATGGAGCTGCTTGGCGACATGGCAAATCGCGATCATCTGATTATTGCGGATGCCATTGTGTCGAAGAAGAGCGCGCCGGGAACGATGATGATCCTGCGGGATGAAGAAGTTCCGGCGTTGTTTACCAACAAAATCTCTCCGCATCAGCTTGGCCTGGCCGACGTCTTGTCGGCCCTGCGCTTCACCGGCGAGTTTCCGAAAAAGCTGACCCTGGTCGGCGTGATCCCGGAATCGCTGGAGCCACACATCGGCTTAACGCCGACGGTTGAAGCAATGATTGAACCTGCGCTTGAGCAGGTTCTGGCTGCGCTGCGCGAATCAGGCGTGGAAGCCATCCCACGGGAGGCGATTCATGACTGAAGAGATAGCAGGTTTCCAGACCTCCCCGAAGGCGCAAGTACAGGCAGCGTTTGAAGAAATTGCCCGGCGTTCGATGCACGATCTCTCTTTTCTGCATCCTTCAATGCCGGTGTATGTTTCTGATTTTACGCTGTTCGAAGGTCAGTGGACGGGGTGTGTGATCACCCCGTGGATGCTGAGTGCAGTTATCTTCCCCGGCCCGGATCAACTCTGGCCGCTGCGCAAAGTGAGTGAAAAAATTGGTCTGCAACTGCCGTATGGCACCATGACCTTTACCGTTGGCGAACTGGACGGTGTTTCGCAATACCTCTCCTGTTCGCTGATGTCACCGCTTTCGCACAGTATGTCGATTGAAGAGGGCCAACGCCTGACGGATGACTGCGCACGAATGATCCTTTCGCTGCCAGTCACGAATCCGGATGTACCACACGCAGGGCGTCGCGCCCTGCTGTTTGGTCGCAGGAGTGGCGAAAATGCATGAGTTGTCGCTTTGCCAGAGCGCCGTTGAAATTATCCAACGGCAGGCGGAGCAGCACGATGTTAAGCGCGTCACCGCCGTGTGGCTGGAAATTGGCGCGCTCTCCTGCGTTGAGGAGAGCGCCGTCCGTTTTAGTTTTGAAATTGTCTGCCACGGAACGGTGGCGCAAGGGTGCGATTTACATATCGTCTATAAACCCGCCCAGGCCTGGTGCTGGGATTGCAGCCAGGTGGTGGAGATTCATCAGCACGATGCGCAGTGTCCGATCTGTCATGGCGAGCGGTTGCGTGTCGATACCGGCGATTCGCTGATCGTCAAAAGTATTGAAGTTGAATAACCGGAGTTAATAATGTGTATTGGCGTTCCAGGCCAGGTGCTGGCTGTCGGTGAAGATATTCACCAGCTTGCGCAGGTTGAAGTATGTGGTATCAAGCGCGACGTGAATATCGCCCTGATTTGTGAAGGTAACCCTGCCGATCTGCTGGGCCAGTGGGTGCTGGTACACGTCGGATTTGCCATGAGCATCATCGACGAAGATGAAGCCAAAGCCACATTAGACGCACTGCGCCAAATGGATTACGACATTACCAGCGCGTGATGATTAGCTTTCGTAGATACTGTTATGGCCTGCAAGTTTTTTCCTGGTCCGGTTTCCCGGATTGCAGGCATGCCAGACACAGCGCCGTCAGGCGCTGTTTTTTTCATCCCTTCCGCGATTTTTACGCCGCTACCGGATTATGCCGTGACGCATCGAACGCCACGCCTGACTTCAGCACTCCATACGCCACCTGTGCCAGCTTGCGCATCATCGCGCCGAGAATCACCTTTC